>JANLQZ010000691.1:0-3097 GCA_031368125.1 Betaproteobacteria bacterium | reverse complement strand
GCGCGTGTCGAGCAGCGCACCGACCTGGACAAACTGGTGGTCGAGATCGAAACCAACGGCGCCATCTCGGCCGAGGACGCGGTGCGCGCGTCGGCCAAGGTGCTGGTAGAGCAGTTGGCGGTGTTTGCGCAGCTCGAAGGCAGCGAACTGGCCGCCTTCGACGCGCCAGCCCCGCGCGGCAACACGCAATTCGATCCGATCCTGCTGCGCCCGGTCGATGAACTCGAGCTGACGGTCCGCTCGGCCAACTGCCTGAAGGCAGAGAACATCTACTACATCGGTGACCTGATCCAGCGCACCGAGAACGAACTGCTCAAGACCCCCAACCTGGGTCGCAAGTCGCTCAACGAAATCAAGGAGGTCCTGGCTTCGCGCGGACTGACCCTGGGAATGAAGCTGGAGAGCTGGCCGCCGGCCGCACTCGAAAAACGATAGATTCAAGCCCGGCTGGGGCTATGTGCCACGGGCAGTACCTGATCCGGCTGCCGGTTTAAAAAATTGATTGGAGAAGCACTATGCGTCACGGACACGGACTACGCAAACTCAACCGCACCAGCGAGCACCGGCTCGCCATGTTGCGCAACATGATGAACTCGCTGATCGCCCATGAGGCGATCAAGACCACGCTGCCCAAGGCCAAGGAGTTGCGGCGCGTCGTCGAGCCGATGATCACGCTGGCCAAAGAGTCCACCCTGTCGAACCGCCGCCTGGCGTTCGACCGTTTGCGCGACCGCGACAGTGTCACCAAGCTGTTCGAGCAACTCGGCCCGCGCTACAAGGCGCGTCCGGGCGGCTATACCCGTATCCTGAAAATGGGTTTCCGGGTCGGTGACAACGCGCCCATGGCGCTGGTCGAGCTGGTTGATCGCCCGGAGGTTGCCGAAGGCGCAGCCATCGAGACAGACAAGGCCGAATAGGCTATAATTTCCTCTTGCCGCGCGATGGAGCAGCCTGGTAGCTCGTTGGGCTCATAACCCAAAGGTCGCAAGTTCAAATCTTGCTCGCGCAACCAACAAGTCAGCGTATTGCGCTGATAACAAAACGCCCACTTTGACAGTGGGCGTTTTGCTTGGTGCGGCGGCGATCGCGTTGGCGTGCCGGAACTCGGTCGGCCCCGCCGGTGCCAACACGCCGACGCCGACAACCCCCGGGTCGTGGCGCATACCATGACTTCAGTGCATGGCCCCCAAGCGTAAACATGGGGTCGGGCGTTGGCGTGTTTTCCCTGATACTCGAGCGTGCCTCGGGCACGATTTCTCAGGAGCCAACCCCATGACGGAAGTATCAACACCGAGCCCGGCTACACGCCGACGCGCGGGGCGCGCCAGCGGCACCACCCGCGCGGCGCCAGCGACCACCAAGTACCGCAAGCTCAAGCACCGTTTCCCGACCACGCCGGTGGTCTCCGAGGACGAACTCGAAGCCATCCACAACGCATCCCTGACGATCCTCGAGGAAATGGGCATGGACTTCATGCACGCCGAGGCCAGGGCGATCCTGAAAAAGGCGGGCGCCGACGTGAGCCCGAATTCGGAGCGGGTGCGTTTCGACCGCAACCTGATCCTCGAAGCGATCAAGACCTGTCCGTCCGAGTTCACCCTGCATGCGCGCAACCCGGAGCGCAATGTGCAGATCGGCGGCAAGAACCTGGTCTTTGCCCAGGTGGCCAGCCCGCCGAACTGCTCCGATCTGCAGGGTGGGCGGCGCGCCGGCAACCAGAAGGATTTCCGCAACATGGTGCGGCTGGCACAGCGTTACGACGTGGTGCACGCCAGTGGAGGGTATGCCGTGGAACCGGTCGACCTGCACGCGTCGGTGCGTCACCTCGATTGCCTGTCGGACATCGCCAAGCTCACCGACAAGCCGTTCCACGCCTATTCGCTGGGCAAGGAGCGCAACCAGGACGGCTTGGAGATCGCCCGCATCGCGCGCGGCATCACACATGAGCAGATGGATCTCGAGCCGTCGCTGTTCTCGATCATCAACAGCTCGTCGCCGCTGCGGCTCGACACGCCGATGCTGCAGGGCATCATCGAGATGTCGTCGCGCAACCAGATCATCATGCTGACGCCCTTTACGCTGGCGGGTGCCATGGCGCCGGTCACGATTGCGGGCGCCCTGGCGCAGCAAAACGCAGAGGCCCTGGCAGGTATCGCCTTCACGCAGCTGGTGCGCCCTGGCGCTCCGGTCGTCTACGGCGGTTTCACCTCGAACGTCGACATGAAGACCGGCGCCCCGGCGTTTGGCACTCCCGAATACATGAAGGCCGTGCTCGTCGGCGGGCAGTTGTGCCGGAAATACGGCATTCCGTACCGCACATCGAACGTGTGCGCCGCCAACACGGTCGACGCGCAGGCGGCCTACGAGTCGGTGTTCTCGCTCTGGGCTGTGATCCAGGGTGGCGGCAACTTCATCATGCATTCCGCGGGCTGGATGGAGGGCGGCCTGACCTGCTCGTTCGAGAAATTCATCGTCGACGTGGACCTGCTGCAGATGGTGGCCGAGTTCCTGACGCCGCTCGACGTGAGCCCGGCCGGTCTGGGGCTCGATGCGGTGCGCGACGTCGGCCCCGGCGGCCACTACTTCGGCACGGCCCATACGCTGGAGCGCTTCGAGACCGCGTTCTATTCGCCGATCATCTCGGACTGGCGCAATTTCGAGACCTGGGAGGAGGCCGGCAGCCCAACCGCATTCCAGAAGGCCAACGCCGTGTGGCAAAAGGAGTTGGCCGCCTACGAGCGCCCTCCAATGGACGCCGCCATCGAGGAAGAACTGGACGCCTTTGTGGCGAAGCGCAAAACCGAAGGTGGCGCGCCAACCGATTTCTGATCCGGCCTGACACACGACCGGCATTGCGGCAAACCAAGGAAGATGCAACAGTGAAGACGACAGCACAAGTGGTGGTAATCGGTGGCGGGGTGGTCGGGTGCTCGGTGCTCTACCACCTGACCAAGAAGGGCTGGAAAGACGTCATGCTGCTCGAACGTGACCAGTTGACCTCCGGTTCGACGTGGCACGCGGCGGGCGGTTTTCATACGCTCAACGGCGACCCGAATGTGGCGATGCTGCAGAGTTACACGGTCGGCCTGTACAAGGA
>JANLQZ010000686.1:0-4052 GCA_031368125.1 Betaproteobacteria bacterium | reverse complement strand
ATCCATCATGTGACCGGACAGGTAGGCGTCCGCGGCCAGGTCGGTGTTGTTGCGGTCGATTGCCAGGAAGCTCGATAGCCGCGACTCCGACAAGGCCACGTTCCATGGCTCGCCGAGGTGGTCGACGCCACCGGTGCGCGCATCCTCGCGCAATATGAGACGGGCCCAGTCCAGTGCGCCGCTCAGTATCCAACCGGCCTGCACGCGCGTGCGTTCACTGGCTTCGATTTCGACGCTGCGCCATTGATGCCACAACGCGCCTGAGGCCAAGGTGGTCACCAGCGCCACCGTCAGCATGGCCATCAGCAGCGCGGCGCCACGCTGCCGGGCACTGCACATGACCGCCGGGAAGGCCTGGGAGTCCGTCACGAGCCCCCCGGCCCCAAGGTTGGCCGCACCCAATCGCGCGTGATGCGTCCGCTGACCGCCTGGCCGGCAGAGAGCGTCAACACCAGTCGCACGCCATCGGGCAGCGGCTCCTGGCCCCTCGCAGCGCCCGAAACGCTGCCTCCGGCGCTGGACAGCGGACTGGTCCAGCTGTCGTTGCGATAGTAAAAGACCTGCCACTCGTCCAGCGGCGCGATGACCACTTCGCGCTGGCGCAACTCGTCGGTCGGATTCTGGCCCCATGAGCCGGCCTGCTCCCAGGCCACCTGCAGCTCGGCGCGCGTTCGTGCGGGTGCCGACTGCCAGCGCAGCCACTGGCGCGTTCCGTCGACGTCGCGTGCGCCCCACGCGACGACACGGATGCTGCCGGCGTCGCCGACACCGCGCCGGCCAGCGGCGGATTGGAAATCCACCACCGGGTCGTAATTGTCCTGGCGCGTGATACGCACCACGCGACCGTCGAAATCCACGCCACCCACTGGTGGCAACTGCGTAAGGGCGTCCAGATCGGTGCCCCACTGTGCCAGGCCCGCCTGCAGCGCCAGCACATCGTCGCTGTAGGCCCTGGTCCGGGCCTGCGCACGCACCATGCCGTCCAGCCCGCTCCAGGCGATCACCGCGAGCACGGCCATGATGGCGATCGCCACCAGCACTTCGACCAGCGTGAAGCCGCCGCGGCGACCGTGCATGGTCGCGACGCCGCGCTTGCCACAGGGAGCGCGGTGCTGCCCGCCGCAGGGGGCCCCGGCGCCGCGGGTCTGCCCGGTATCGCTCACTGGAATATCCCCACGATGGTGGCCAGGCGCAGCACCGTGAAATCGCCGTCTTTCACCTGCGCATCGACGCGCCGGAAGCTCGGGTTCGGGGTCGGCTGCACACTCAGCAGACCGACCAGCGTCCGCCCGGCCTGTTCACACGGGAAGCCAGATTCCCCCACCGCAGGCAATTGCCGGCTCAGGCGCAGCCGCACCAGTTCATTCTCGGCGCAGATATGCGCCAGCAAGATATCCGATTGGCGCTGCGCGTTGTTGGTCAGCGCCATGGTCGCCTGCAACCCCGCAACCAGCGCGATGGCCACGATGCCCAGCGCAACCAGCACCTCGATCAAGGTAAACCCGCGCGCCCGTATGCTCATCACATGCCGTCGGCCGTGGTGTCGGCGCCGTTTGCCGAGACCGCAAACGGGCGCAGCCCGTCGGTGGCGATGCGAAGGCTGCGGCTCGCATGCGACAACAGGATTTGCTGGCGCTCGATGATCGGTTCGGGGCCGAGTTTCAGCGTCGCGCCATCCGGTACCGACATGCCGTCGGCAAGCCACGGGATCACGCCCAGCCCGGCCCCATCCACCGTTGGCGCAGCAGCGTCCAGCTCCGCCTGCGACGGTGGCAGTCCCACGAACTGGAAACCCTGTGCGCCGGCCTGCCAGTAGACCGGCAGCCCGGACGCCCGTGAACGCGCACGCGCCGAGTCCAGCATGGCCGCCAGCCGCTGGCCTTCACGTTCGAGTTGCGTCTGGCCGGTGTCGCGTACGGCAAAAGCCACGCCGGCACTGACCACGGCGATGATGCCCACGACCAGCAGCAGTTCGACCAGCGTGAAGCCACGCATGCCGGCCGTACCGGCATGGGTTCCGTTACTGCCAGGAGCCCACATCGGCATTCTTGCCTTCGCCGCCGGCCTGGCCATCGGCGCCGAAAGACAATACGTCGACCTCTCCCTTGATGCCCGGGTTGAGATACTGGTACGGGTTGTTCCACGGATCGTTGGGGAGCTTGTCTAGGTAGGGTTTCCAGTTCGGCGGTATCGGCCCGCTGCTCGGTTTGGTTATCAGCGCGGCGAGGCCCTGCTCGGCCGTCGGGTAACGCTGGTTGTCCAGCTTGTAGAGCTTGAGCGCCTGCATCAGGTTGTTGACGTCGGTCTTGGCGGCCATCGAACGGGCATCGTCCGCGCGCTCCAGCACGTTGGGAACGATCAAGGCGGCGAGCACGCCGATGATGACCAGCACCACCATCAATTCGATCAGCGTGAAGCCACGCCGCGCGGCGATCCGGAACTGGCGACTGGCGGCGAACGGAAGTTGTGTCATCTGGATTTGCCCTGGATCGGCAGCGATATTGCTGCTGGCGCTGAATGATAATCGGGCATGGCTCACAAATGGCTTTTGCGTTTCGTCACCCTGGCGGCGTGGCTGTTGGCGGCGGCGTCCATCAGCTACTGGTCGCTTCAGTTTGTCGGTTCGTCCACCGCTCCGGTCAAGGCCGCAGAAATTGCCGCGCCGGCACCGCTGAATGAACCGGCCGACCTGGCCCGGGTCTTCGGGCCGCCAGTCGCAGTGGCAACCGCCGCCCCGGACCTGGCCGCCCCACCGGTCGATCCGGGTGCCCGGTTCGCGCTGGTGGGCGTGGTCGCCGATCGGGCCAGCAGCGGCGTGGCCTTGATCGCGGTCGACGGCAAGGCAGCCCGGCCGTACCGCGTCGGCAGCCAGATCGAAGACGAATACACATTGAAGAGTGTTGCCGTGCGGTCTGCCACACTCGCTCCCCTGGCGCCGCCGCAAGCTGCGTTCACGCTCGAGCTGGCAACGCCGTCGACCACTGCCGCCGCAGCCGCGCCGCGACCAGCGGCCGCCGCGGGGGCGACCGGGACGGCGACTGCCCGCGTGCCAAACGCTGCCCGGGCTCCGAAACCGGCGCGTATCCGTGGACAACCGTCGACCGCCGATGCCGATTCCAATTTCAATGCCAATCGCAACCCCGCTCTCAACCCCGCTCTCAACCCGAATCGCAATCCCAATCCCAATCCGAATCCCAATCTCAATCCGAATCCCAACCTGAACCCGAATCCCGATCCGATGCCTGGTCCCATTCCGGGTCGCAATCCGATTCCCGAGCCCAGTGCCTGACGCCAGCGCACCTGCGCACGCCGAGTTATCCCTGCCGGATCCACCACAGCAGACTTTGTCCCAGGAGCAACCGATGAACGCAACATCCGACATGCCGGCGGCCGACGTCGGCACCCGCATCACGTCCCGGTTCGGCGCCAGAAGCACGGCGCTAGAAGTGGTGCAGGGCATCTCGCTGCGCGGGCGCCATGCCATCGTCACCGGCGGTGCGTCCGGGCTGGGCCTGGAGACTTCGCGCGCGCTGGCCGCAGCCGGTGCGGCGCTCACGCTGGCGGTGCGCAACCTCGCGCAAGGGGAAGCCAGCGCGGCAGATCTGCGCCAGCAGTTTCCCGGCGCCACTGTGACGGTGGCACAGTTGGACTTGAGCGACCTGGCCAGTGTGCGCCGCTTCGCGGCCGACTGGATCGCCAGCGGCGCGCCCCTGCACATCCTGGTCAACAACGCGGCCATCATGGCTTGCCCGCTGCAACGCACCGCGCAAGGCTGGGAATCGCAATTTGCCACCAACCATCTGGGGCATTTCGCCCTGGCCACCGGCCTGTTGCCGGCGTTGTTGCACGCAGCGCGGTCGCAAGGCGAAGCCCGGGTGGTATGCCTGAGTTCCACCGGCCACAAGATCGCGGGTGTCGATTTCGACGACATCCACTACCAGCGGCGCGACTACAACAAATGGAACGCCTACGGACAGGCCAAGAGCGCCAATGCCTTGTTCGCGCTCGGGCTGCATCTGCGCTTTGGCGCGCAAGGCATCACGGCCAATGCC
>JANLQZ010000670.1:0-5872 GCA_031368125.1 Betaproteobacteria bacterium | reverse complement strand
GTGTTCGATCAGGCGGTTTTGAAGTTCCAGCCCGGTCATTCCACCCATGCGGATGTCCACGATCAGGCAGGCAACTTCGCGCGCGTCGTAGCGGCTGAGAAACGACTCGGCAGAGTCGAAACAACGCACCCGGTAGTCCTTGCCCTCCAGCAACCACTGCAGCGAGTCGCGAACTGCCTCGTCGTCGTCAACGACGTAAACAGTGCCCTTCTTTGGAATCAGACTCATGCGGCTATCCTGGGGTCTTGAGTTGCTTGCGCGGGTGTTTTGGCGCAGCGTTTGCCGGCTCGCCCACGGGCAGCCAGAATGAGAAGCAGCACCCCGTGAGGTCGGCGCCATTGTAGAGGTTCTCCGCACGCATGCGACCCTGGTGCGACTCCACGATCGAGCGGCACAGATTCAGGCCGATACCCATGCCGTCGGTCTTGGTGGAATAGAAGGCTTCGTAGAGCCTGTCCATCACCTCGGGTGCCAGCCCGTTGCCGGAATCGAGCACCGAAAACTCGACCACGTCCTTGCCATCGACCTGCCGCACGGCCACCTTCAACTCGGCCTTGCGCATCGCCGTGGGCCGCTGGGCAGAGTCCACAGACTCGGCGGCATTCTTGAGCAGGTTGATCAGCACCTGCTCGATCAGGATCGGATCGACCAGCAACAACGGCAGGCGCGCGGAGATGCTGCGCGCGAGCCGCACATTGCGGCGCCGAAGTTCGATCTCGGCCAGTTCGACCGCCTCGTCGAGCATGTCGGTGACACGCGACCAGGTGCGGTTGGGTTCGCTGCGTTTCACGAATGAACGGATACGCTGGATGATCTGACCTGCGCGTTGCGCCTGGCGCGCGGTTTTCTCGAGTGCGCCCAGCAGGTCCTGTTCGGAAATCTGTTGCGACCGGATGCGAGAAACCATGCCATGGCAGTAGTTGTTGATGGCCGTGAGCGGCTGGTTCAACTCGTGCGCGACGCTGGACGCCATCTCACCCATCGTGATCAGCCGGCTGGCGTTTTGCGCGCGGTCCGCCTGGGCTGCGGCCTGCTGTTCGGCCAGCCGGCGCGAGGTGATGTCGGTGGCGATCACCATTTGGGCGAGCCGCCCGTCGACCCAACTCAGGTAACGCGTGCGCACCTCCAGCCATAACCCGAGTTCGCTCAGGTAAACCTCGGCGTGCTCCGATTCCGCATCCGGCAGCACGTTGGTCGGCATGCCCGCGAATGAATCGACATGGTCGTGCGATTCTTCGTTGACCGGCCGCGCCGGGACGCCCGCCTGCGCCACCAGTTGCATGTGGCCGGTGGTCAGCGCCCCGAACCACAGGCGGTACAGTTTGTTTGCGAACAACATTTCGTCGCTGCCCAGGGGCGCCACCGAAATCGACGCGTCGAGCGCCTCGAGCACCGTGGTGAAGCGCTCGAACGACGAAGAGAGTTGCTCCCGGATGCGGTTCGGCTCCGTGATGTCGGTCATCGACGTCATCCAGCCGGTCTGTGTGCCGCGGGCGTCGATCAGCGGCGAAACGTAAAGACGGGCGTCGAACAGCGTGTTGTCGGGACGCCGGACACGCATCTGCACACCGCCCGGGGTGGCCTTGCCGGACAGCTCTTCGTTGTGCACCTGGTTCAAGGTGTCGTAGTCGGTGTCTGGCCAATAGGGGAACGGCGCGGTCCGGCCAACCAGCTCCGACTCGTTCCAGCCCGTCATCTGGCAGAACGCCGCGTTGACATAGGTGATGCGGCCCTGCAGATCCATTGCCCGCATTCCCGTCAACATGGAGTTCTCCATGGCGCGCCGAAAATTCGTTTCCGCGACAAGCGCCTGCTGCGCCTGTTGGCGACGGCGGGTGTGGCGCCAGTTGGCGATCAGCATCCAGGTCGTCATGAAGCTCAAGACGCCGACCAGCCAGAACAGTCCGCTGCCGATGACGCCGAGCGAAGTCCTGTAGGCCTGCGCCCGCAGCACCAGGCCGTTGCCCACCGGCGACACCGGAACCTCGTACTCGTTGACCGGATTGACCCAAGGCAGCAGGCTGGTAGCCGAACTGCGTGGCGGCACGCTGGTTCCCGCCAGCCGTGCGCCCTTGTCGTCCAGCAACGAGATGGCGTAACGCGCGGAAACCTCGGAGGGGACACCGTAGCGGTAGAGCCCGTCGACCGAATACTCCGCCAGCACCACGCCCGCGAAACGCGTGCGGTCTGTCAGCGGTATGTGCAGTTGCAGGAACGGCGCGGCATTTGCGACGGCCGCGCGCTGCGAATAGACCGGCTGCAGCAGTTCGCGCGCCAGATTGAAGATGTTCTGGGTTTCGCCGAGTTTCAGAGTTTCGCCAAGTACTTGACGCTGCCCTGGTTGCAGGCTGGCGGTCGCATAACTGGCCTTGACCCGCCGGCGCTCGTCGATCCAGGTCAGGCGTTCGAGGTCCGGATACTGGTTTACAAGTGCCTCGGCACGAACCTGGAATTCGTCTGCGTCCAGTTCGCGGTTGGAGATATCGCGCGCGATACGCATCAATTGCTCCTGGCGCTCTAGCAGCCGCAACCGCAAGCGCTGTTGCGTGTACTCCACATCGCGCTTGACCGCTTCGTGCTCGCGGTCGATTTCTTCCAGCCGCAGGTATCCGAACGAAGCAATGATTGCCGCCAGAAATAGCAGCACCGCAGCAAGCGGAGCGAGCACGGCGAAGCGGTCCTGGCGGTGCGGATTGAGATGCCACCACCAGCGCCGGACCCGTTCGGCGGTTGCAACAGTGCGTGCGCCGCCGGTTGAAATATCCACAGGCATGGTCCGAGTGTAGGGGAGTGGATCACACGCGGTGGTGACCGTGACGATCAAGCTGTTTCGGGACTGCAACAATATTTCGCAATGTGAATTTGTAAAGCATGATATGAAAACAAGGGAAATCTGTGAGAGAATTGCAATACAGTACTTAGCTATCTTCAGGATCACAGGAGACAAACATGTCAGCAGTTCCGGAAAACCTCTTTGGCGCCGCCGCCAACGACGAGGACCAGCAGGAAACACGTGAATGGATGGACGCCTTGTCGGCCGTGATCCAGAGTGAAGGGCCGCAGCGTGCGCACTTCCTGCTCGAGCAACTGCTCGAACATGCACGCCAGAGCAGCATCGATATGCCGTTCTCCGCCAACACCGGTTATGTCAACACGCTTGAACCCGACCAGGAGGAGCGCTGTCCGGGCAATCTCGAGATCGAAGAACGGTTGCGCGCGTACATGCGCTGGAACGCAATGGCGATGGTGGTCAAGGCGAACCGCCACCATCCGGTCGATGGCGGCGACCTCGGCGGCCATATCGGCTCGTTCGCGTCATTGGCCAATTTGTTCGGCGCCGGATTCAACCATTTCTGGCATGCGGAAAGCGAAGACCACGGCGGGGATTGCATATACATCCAGGGCCACGTTTCACCCGGCGTGTACGCGCGGGCTTACATGGAAGGGCGATTGAGCGAGGAACAACTGCTCAATTTCCGCCAGGAAGTGGATGGCAAGGGACTGTCCAGTTATCCCCATCCGAAGCTGATGCCCGAGTTCTGGCAGTTCCCGACCGTGTCGATGGGCCTCGGTCCGTTGATGGCGATCTACCAGGCGCGTTTTCTCAAGTACCTGCATGCCCGCGGCATCGCGAACACCGAGAACCGCAAGGTCTGGGTGTTTTGTGGCGATGGGGAAATGGACGAAGTCGAGAGCATGGGGGCGATCGGCCTGGCTGCGCGCGAAGGACTCGACAACCTGATATTCGTCATCAATTGCAACCTGCAGCGGCTCGACGGCCCGGTGCGCGGCAACGGCAAGATCATCCAGGAACTCGAAGGGGAGTTCCGCGGCTCGGGATGGAACGTGATCAAGCTGCTGTGGGGAAGCAATTGGGACCCGTTGCTGGCTCGCGACAAGGACGGTGCCCTGCGCAAGATCATGATGGACACGCTGGATGGCGACTACCAGGCGTTCAAAGCCAATGACGGCGCCTATGTGCGCAAGCATTTTTTCGGCAAGGACCCGCGCACGCTCGAGATGGTCTCGAAGATGAGCGACGACGACATCTGGGCACTGCGACGCGGGGGACACGATTCGCAGAAGGTCTATGCGGCCTTTCACGCCGCGGTCAACCACAAGGGCCAGCCGACCGTGCTCCTGATCAAGACTGTCAAGGGTTTCGGCATGGGCAAGATCGGGGAGGGCAAGAACAATGTCCACCAGACCAAGAAGCTGGCCGACGAAGATATCAAGGCGTTCCGCGACCGCTTCAACATCCCCATTCCCGACAGCGAGATCGCCAGCATTCCCTTTTACAAACCGGCGGATGACACGCCCGAAATGCGTTACCTGCACGCGCGGCGCAAGGCGCTCGGCGGCTACCTGCCGCACCGCCGCGTGCGGGCCGACGAGCAATTTACCGTGCCTTCGCTGGAGACCTTCAAATCAGTGATGGAGGCGACGCCCGAAGGGCGCGAGATATCGACGACCCAGGCCTACGTGCGTTTTCTCACCACGTTGCTGCGCGACAAGGCGCTGGGGCCGCGTGTGGTTCCGATCCTGGTCGACGAGGCGCGCACTTTTGGCATGGAAGGACTGTTTCGCCAGATCGGTATTTACAACCCCCAGGGCCAACAGTACACGCCGGTCGACAAGGACCAGGTGATGTACTACAAGGAAGACAAACAGGGCCAGATCCTGCAGGAGGGCATCAACGAGGCCGGTGGCATGAGCAGCTGGATTGCGGCCGCCACCTCCTACAGCACCAACAACCGCATCATGGTGCCTTTCTATGTCTACTACTCGATGTTCGGCTTCCAGCGCATCGGCGATCTCGCCTGGGCTGCGGGTGACATGCAGGCGCGTGGCTTCCTGCTCGGTGGAACTTCCGGACGCACGACGCTCAATGGCGAAGGCCTGCAGCATGAAGACGGCCACAGCCACATATTGGCTGGCACCATACCCAATTGCGTCAGTTACGACCCCACGTTTGCGCATGAGGTGGGCGTGATCCTGCACCACGGGCTCAAGCGCATGGTCGAGAAACAGGACAACGTCTATTACTACCTCACGCTGCTCAACGAAAACTATGCGATGCCCGGCCTGAAGCCAGGTACGGAGGAGCAGATCATCCAGGGCATGTACCTGTGCAAGGAGGGCGCGCGTACGCCACCTGGCGGCTCCGGGCCGGCACCGGCGCGCGTGCAGCTGCTCGGATCGGGGACGATTCTGCGCGAGGCCATCGCGGCCCAGGAGTTGCTTGAAAAGGACTGGGGTGTGGGTGCCGACGTCTGGAGTTGTCCGAGCTTCAATGAACTCGCGCGCGACGGCCAGGACTGCGAACGCTACAACCTGCTGCATCCGACCGACAACCAGCGTGTGCCATTTGTCGCGCGGCAACTTGCCGCACATACCGGCCCGGTGGTTGCGTCGACGGACTACATGAAGGCCTACGCGGAGCAGATTCGTGCCTTCATGCCCAAGGGCCGTACCTATAAGGTGCTGGGCACCGACGGCTTCGGGCGCAGCGATTTCCGCAACAAGCTGCGCGAGCATTTCGAGGTCAACCGCCACTACATCGTGGTGGCGGCGCTCCGTGCCTTGAGCGAAGACGGTGTGGTGCCGGTCGCCAAGGTTGCGCAGGCGATCCGGCAATACGGCATCCACGCCGACAAGGTCAACCCGCTTTACGCATAAAAAACGGCCAGTGCCGCACCCGGCCGGTGCCGGTGCTGGCGACGATTCATTCTGGAGGCAAGAAGATGGCGTTGATGGAAGTACATGTTCCCGACATTGGGGACTTCGATGAGGTGACGGTGATCGAATTGCTGGTGAAAGCCGGTGACACGGTCAAAGCCGAGCAGTCGCTGATCACCGTGGAGTCCGACAA
>JANLQZ010000239.1:0-2140 GCA_031368125.1 Betaproteobacteria bacterium | reverse complement strand
GTCCATCGGCTCATGATTTACGCTTCACGCTTCCTTCCCACATTCGGTCGCCCTCATGCAGTTGCGCTTCACTTCGCTCACTGTGACCAGCTCGCGGGAGGACTTGCACCTCCAGGAGTGCGCCCATGCTGGGCGCACAACGAAAAACCCCGCGACTGGCGCAGGGTTTCAACACGCGGCGGCGTTTGGCTTCAGGCCGGCGTGACACTTACCGTATGTTTGTTCAGCGAGCCTTTTACGGTAAACGACACCGTCCCGCCCTCCAACGCAAACAGGGTATGGTCCTTCCCGATACCTACGTTGGTGCCGGGGTGAAACTTCGTTCCCCGCTGCCGCACGATGATGGACCCGGCCGTAATCAACTCCCCGCCAAAAGCCTTCACGCCGAGCATTTTGGGCTTTGAGTCCCGCCCGTTGCGCGTAGAGCCGCCGCCCTTTTTTTGAGCCATGAACTTCTCCTGTCAATAGGGAGACGAAGCGAAAACCCGTCTCCCAAATTTCATCAAGCGGTGATCGCCCCGATTTGCAGTTCGGTAAACTGCTGGCGGTGGCCTTGCCGCTTCTGGTAGTGCTTGCGACGACGCATCTTGAAAATGCCGACCTTGTCGTGTTTTCCGTGCGCCACCACCGTGGCCGTTACCGTTGCACCGGACACCAAGGGAGTCCCGACCCGGATATCTGCGCCGTTGCCGACCGCCAGAACCTGATCGATGACAATCTCTTGGCCTACGTCCGCAGCAATCTGTTCTATTTTGATTTTTTCGCGAGCAGCAACCCGGTATTGCTTGCCGCCGGTTTTTATGACCGCGTACATGTTGACCTCTTTGATTCATGTGCGAACCGAATTCCGCACAGCCCAAAATTATATCATCACCTCGAATCAACACACATACTTGTCATGGACGGTGGCCACAACGGCATCCCCACTGTGTAGACCGCTCCTCCAGCTTTCTATAATCTACGTTCGCGCAACCTGTCCAACCCTTGCAGATCCATTCCCCGCCACCGACGCCCGCGTTATCCATCGTCGCCCATGACATGCGCGCGGTTGACTCGGTCATCGCACGGCGACTGGAGTCTGGCGTTCCATTGGTCGGGAATGTTTCACGCTACATCATTGCCGCCGGAGGCAAGCGACTGCGACCGGCTCTGCTGCTGCTGACCTGCGGGGCGCTTGGATACTGCGGCGAACAGAGATTCAACCTTGCCGCCGTGGTGGAATTCATACACACCGCGACCCTGTTGCACGATGACGTCGTGGACGATTCGTCGCTGCGGCGTGGCAACGCCACCGCCAACGAGACCTTTGGAAATCCGGCCAGTGTGCTCGTGGGTGACTTTTTGTATTCGCGCGCGTTTCAAATGATGGTGGAGGCGCAAGACATGAATATCATGCGTGTCCTGGCGGATGCGACCAATGTGATAGCGGAGGGTGAAGTTCTCCAACTGATGAACATGCACAACGCTGCGCTCGATGAGACCGGGTATCTGCATGTGATCCGCTCCAAGACAGCAAAGCTATTCGAAGCCAGCGCCAGAGTTGGCGCAATTTTGGCTGGCGCGCCGCCAGAGATGGAGGACGTTTGCGCCCAATATGGCCAGGCTCTCGGTACCGCATACCAAGTTATCGACGATGTGCTGGACTACTCCGGCGATGCCACAGTCATGGGGAAGAACATCGGGGATGATCTGCGCGAAGGAAAAGCGACACTGCCGCTGATTTCCGCCATGCAGCGAGGCTCCTCGATCCAGAGAACCCTGATCAAGACGGCTATCGAAACCGGCACGATCAGCATGCTTGATCAGGTCGTGGACATCGTCAAGACGACCGGCGCGCTGGATTTTTCACGGCGCGCAGCAGCACAAGAAGCACAGCGCGCGGTAGCAGCGGCGGGCCGCTTGCCACAGGGGCCCCACGCGGCGTGTTTGGTACAATTAGCCAGTCAGCTTCTGGATCGCGACAGTTGATCGTTTTCAATTTGTAGGCTTCCCAGCGGGGTGTAGCTTAGCCTGGTAGAGCGCTACGTTCGGGACGTAGAGGCCGGAGGTTCGAATCCTCTCACCCCGACCAGCCAGCCACCGTTTGTTGGCAAACGAAGTCCATACGCAAGCCTCCTGCCGACTTTCGATTTACATCGAA
>JANLQZ010000633.1:0-3670 GCA_031368125.1 Betaproteobacteria bacterium | reverse complement strand
ACTGGCGCGGCTGGCGCTGGAGCCGACGCCACCGGTTGCCGGTCCGGCACGGCGGCGGGCCACCGCGGCATGAGCGCCGCCGGGCCGTTCCCAAGGGCGAATTCCGCAATGCGCAGCATGGAGGATGCCTGATGAGCGCCGGGCGCGTGGTGCAGCCATGACCAGCAGCGCCGCGCGCGAGACCCGATCGACCTGCCCCTATTGCGGCGTCGGCTGCGGCGTGGTCATCTCCTCCGCGGGCGGCCAGATCACCGGCGTGCGCGGCGACGCCGAGCACCCGGCGAACTTCGGGCGTCTGTGCACCAAGGGTGCGACGCTGCACCACACCGCTTCGGCAACACTCAACCGGCAGGTCCGGCTGCTGCAGCCGATGCGCCGCCAGCACCGCAATGCGGCGCCCCAGGCCCTGCCATGGAACGACGCGCTCGACTTCGCGGCGCAGGGCATCCACCAGATCGTGCGCGAATACGGCCCGGATGCGGTGGGCTTCTACGTTTCCGGGCAACTGCTGACCGAGGACTACTACGTCTTCAACAAGCTGGCCAAGGGACTGATCGGCACCAACAACATCGACACCAACTCGCGTCTGTGCATGAGCAGCGCGGTGGCCGGTTACAAGCAGACATTGGGAGCCGACGCGCCGCCCGCGTGTTACGACGACATCCGCCAGGCCAGTTGCATCTTCATCGCCGGCGCCAACCCGGCGTACGCACACCCGGTGCTGTTCCGGCGCATCGAAGACGTTAAAAGCGCCAACCCGGATCTCAAGATCATCCTGGTCGACCCGCGCCGCACCGACAGCGCCGAGATCGCCGACCTGCACCTGCCGATCCAGCCCGGCACCGACGTCATGTTGTTCAACGGCATGCTGCACATCATGTTGTGGGAGGGCTGGATCGACGCCGCCTATGTCGCAGCGCACACCACTGGTTTCGACGCGCTGCGCGCCGGGGTGCGCGACAACACGCCCGACCTGGTCGCCCAGACCTGCGGCATCACCAAACAGGACCTGCTCTCGGCCGCCCGCATTTTCGCCACGGCGCCGGCAACACTCAGCCTGTATTGCCAGGGACTGAACCAGTCCAGCAGCGGCACCGCCAAGAACGCGGCGTTGATCAACCTGCATCTGGCCACGGCCCAGATCGGCAAACCTGGCGCGGGCCCGTTTTCGCTGACGGGCCAACCGAATGCCATGGGCGGGCGCGAAGTCGGCGGCATGGCCAATCTGCTGTCGGCCCACCGTGACCTGGCGAATCCGGCGCACCGCGCCGAAGTGGCGGCCCTGTGGGGTGTGCCGTCGGTACCCGAGCGGCCCGGCAAGACCGCGGTGGAAATGTTCCAGGCCGCCGCCGACGGCGAAATACGCGCGCTCTGGATCTGCTGCACCAACCCGGCCCAGTCCATGCCCGACCAGGCCACGGTGCGCCGCGCGCTGGAGCGCGCCGAACTGGTGATCGTGCAGGAAGCCTTCGCCAGCGCCGCCACCTGCGCCTACGCCGACCTGTTGCTGCCGGCGACCAGCTGGGGAGAAAAGGAAGGCACCGTCACCAACAGCGAGCGCCGCATCAGCCGGGTGCGCAGCGCCGTGGGCGCCGCTGGCCAGGCGCGGCACGACTGGTCGATTGTTGTGGACGTTGCCCGTCGGCTGGAGGCATTGCTGCAGAACACTGCGGCGCGCCCGACCCTGTTTCCCTACGACGGCCCTGAAGCGATCTGGAACGAGCACCGCGAATCGACGCGCGGACGCGATCTGGATATCACCGGCATGAGTTACGCGCTGCTGGACCAGGCCGGCCCGCTGCAGTGGCCCATGCCCGCGGGCCAATCCCAGGGCCGCGCCCGGCTCTACCAAGACGGGGTATTTCCAACGCCGGACGGACGGGCCAGGTTTGTCCACACGGCCTACCAACCGGTCGCCGAGCCGCGCGACGCGCGTTACCCGTTTGCGCTCGGCACCGGGCGCCTGCGCGACCAGTGGCATGGCATGGGCCGCACCGGCATGCTGGCGCGGCTGTTTGGGCATGTGCCGGAACCGGCGCTGCAGATGCACCCGCAGGACATGGCGCGCCGGCTGTTGAAGGCGGGCGACCTGGTGCACCTGACCAGCCGGCGCGGCTCCATCGTCGTGCCGCTGCAGCCCAGCACCGATCTGGGCATGAGCCAGGTATTCCTGGCCATGCACTGGGGCGAGGAGTTTCTCAGTGGCGTCAGCAGCACCGGCGAACGACTGGCCGGGGTGAACGCCCTCACGTCGAGCGCGTTCTGTCCTGGCTCCAAACAGCCCGAGCTCAAACACGCGGCGGTGAAAGTGCTGAAGGCCGAATTGCCGTGGACGCTGCTGGCGATGGCCTGGTTGCCGCAGGACACGGTGCTGGCCACACGCGAAAAGCTGCGGGCCTGCATGGCGCGTTTTCCGTTCGCCAGTTGCGTGCCGTTTGCCAGCCGCACGCCGATTGCCGGGGCGCAGCATGAACGCGCCGGCGTCTTGTTTCGCGCGGCCAGCCATGAGCCACCCACGGCCGACCTGCTCGCGCGCCTGGAAACCCTGCTTGGTTTGCAGGGCACAGACACGATGCGTTACGACGACCGTCGCCGCGGCCAGCAACGTGCTGTGCGCATGGTCGGCCGCGGTGCCGAGCGGCAACTAGAGGCCTTCCTGCTGGCTGGCGACACCAGTGCCGAAGCCTGGATCAAGACCCTGCTGCAGGACGAACTGCCGGCGCAGAGCTACGGCCGGTTGCTGCTGCTGCCCGGCGCCAAGGCTCCGATCGCAGTGCAGTCGCGCGGCCGGCAGGTCTGCAGCTGCTTCGACGTGACCGACAGCGCGATCCAGCAGCACCTGTCGCTGTGCCGGGGCAACGAGGACGAGCGCCTGGGCAGTTTGCAGGGCGCGTTGCAATGTGGCACCAACTGCGGCTCGTGTGTCCCGGAGTTGAGGAAGCTGGTGCGTCTTGTCACGCCATTGCCCATGTCTGAACCCGCGGCGGCGCAACATTGAGCATATAGCGCGAAGTCATCAGCCATCAGGGACAATTCCTGCATGGGAATCAGCCAGTACATCAAGGAGATCGGCCGCGGCAAGGACGGCGCGCGCTCGTTGTCGCGCGAGCAGGCGGCCGACCTGTTCGGGCAGGTGCTCGACGGCGCGGTGACCGACCTGGAAGTAGGCGGTTTCTGCCTGGCGATGCGAATCAAGGGCGAGACGCCGCACGAGATGGCGGGGTTCCTGGACGCAACCTATACGCGCTTGCGACGCGTGCCGGTGACCGGCAAGCTGCCGGCCGTCGTGCTGCCGACCTACAACGGCGCGCGCAAGCTGCCATTGCTCACACCGCTGCTGGCCCTGCTGCTGGCCCGCGACGGCCTGCCGGTGCTGGTGCATGGCACGGCCACGGAATCGACCCGTGTTTTCGCGTCCTCGGTGTTCGAGGCGCTGGGCTTTCCCGCAGCAGCGCAGATAACACCGCTGTGTGCCGGCGCCGTGGCCTTCTACCCGACCGAAGTGTTGTGCCCCGGCCTCAAACGGCTACTGGACGTGCGCCGCGCCGTGGGTTTGCGCAATCCGGCGCACAGCCTCGTGAAACTGATGAACCCATGTGCCGGGCCAGCGATCGTGGTCGGCAGCTACACCCATCCGGAGTACGCACTGTCGATGGCGGCCGTGTTCGAG
>JANLQZ010000232.1:0-2174 GCA_031368125.1 Betaproteobacteria bacterium | reverse complement strand
CCGTTCCCTCCGTCCCGTATCGGCTGCGCGGTCGCCGGTCTGTCGTTCCTGCTGGGCGCCGCGCCGGTGCTGGCCGCGGGCTTCCAGCTCAACGAGACTTCAGGCTCCGGGCTGGGCAATGCATTCGCTGGTGGTGCGGCGGTCGCCGAGGACGCCAGCACCATGTGGTCCAACGTGGCCGGCATGTCGCGTCTGCGCAATTCCCAGGTGGTGGGCGTTTTGCATCTGGTCCAGCCGTCGCTGAAGTTCAGGAACGACGGTTCGCTGGCGGCTTCCGGTCAAGCGCTCGGCGGCAACGGCGGCGACGCGGGTGGCCTGAATTTCTTGCCCAACCTGTATGCCGTCAAGCCGATCGACACCAAATGGTCGGTCGGAATCGGCATGACGGCACCCTGGGGCCTCGTGACCGAATACGACGACGGATGGGCGGGCCGTTTCCAGGCCATCAAATCCGGCATCAAGACCATCAATCTGAACCCTGGCGTGTCGTACAAGGCGACCGACAGTCTCGCGCTCGGTTTCGGATTGAACTTGCAGCATATGTCGGCCGAGTTCACCAACCAGGTCAACTATTCAGGTGCGCTGCTGAGTGCCGCGGCGCTGGGGGGCGCCGGTCCCGCTACGCTGGCCGCGATCGCGGCCGCCACGCCGAACCTGGAGTCGCACGCCCGCATCAAGGGTTCCGACAACGCGAGTGGCTGGAACGCCGGCCTGTTGTGGGACATCGACAACCAGACCCGCATCGGCGTGCAGTACCGCTCGCCCGTGAAATACCATCTGCAGGGCAACGCGCGCTTTGGCAACCCGGCGCTGTCGCCGTTGCTGGGACCGCAGATCAACGGCCTGGGCGCGGCGGTCAACACACTTTCGCTGTTCGACACCGCCATCACCGCGGATGTCAAGATCCCGGCGGTAGTCAACCTGTCGTATTTCGGTGCCGTGAACGACCGCTGGGACCTGATGGCCGACGCGCAATGGACCGAGTGGTCGAGCATTCAGACGCTAAAATTCGTGCGCGCCAACGGCACCGTGTTGCAGAGCACGCCCGAGAACTTCAAGAACTCCTGGAAGCTTGCCTTCGGCGCCAATTACCGTTATGCCGACAACCTGGTGTTCAAGGGCGGCGTGGCGTTCGACCAGTCGCCGGTGCAGACCGCCTTTCGCACAGCGCGGCTGCCCGATGCCGACCGCACCTGGCTGACCGCCGGCGTCCAGTACAAATCCAGCCCGAAATTGACACTCGACTTCGGCGCCGCCTACGTGTTCGTCAAGAAGGCCAGCATCGACAGCGACCCGACGCGCAACCCGCTGGTCATCGGGGCCAGCGGATTGCTCAACGGCCACTACAAGAGCCATACCGCGATCCTGACGGCGCAGCTGAACTACGCGTTCTGATCGGCTGGGCGGTCGCGGTGTGGCCGCCACGCGGCTGCACAACCGGGCCGTGGCGACGGCCACCCTGCGCCGGGCCACGGCACAATCGATGGCATGTCGAAACAGGTGCTGATTGCCGGTGGCGGTATCGGCGGCATGGCCGCGGCGATGGCGTGTGCACGTTCCGGCGCGCGGGTGCGGCTGTTCGAGCGCGCGGCCCGGTTTTCCGAGGTTGGTGCGGGCATCCAGATCGGGCCCAACGTGACGCGGGTGCTGCACGCATGGGGGCTGGCGGATCAGCTGGAGTCGGTGGCGGCGTTTCCGTCGTATTTGCTGGTGCGCCATGCCGGCTCCGGCAGCACGCTCGGGGTGCTGCGCCTGGGGGACACGGCGCTGGCGCGTTATGGCGCGCCGTACGCGACGATCCATCGGGCGGATCTGCTCGACCTGTTGCTGCAGGCGGCGCGCCAGCACAGCGGCGTCGAACTCCGGCTTGACGCCGCCGTGACGGCATTCACCCAGAGCCCGGAAGCGGTCGGTGTGCGCACGCCGGATGGTGCGGCGCATGCGGGCGACCTGCTGGTCGGCGCCGATGGCCTGTGGAGCGCGGTGCGCCAGTGGTTGCTGGCCGACGGCATGCCGCGCGTGACCGGCCATGTCGCCTATCGGGCGCTGGTGTCCCAGGCCGACCTCCCGGCAGCGCTGCGCAGCCAGCACATCACGGTCTGGCTCGGCCCCGACCTGCATCTGGTCCAGTACCCGGTGCGCTGCGGCGAGTGGCTCAATGTGGTGGGTATCGT
>JANLQZ010000228.1:0-1690 GCA_031368125.1 Betaproteobacteria bacterium | reverse complement strand
GTGGTCGCGGCCGCGGCGAACGCGGCGGCGTCGGCATGGCCCCACAACATGCGCGGTACCGAACCCCAGGGGTCGTAGTCTTCGGTACTCGCCAGGCCGTCGCGCATGTACAGCAGATCGGACAGCCTGATCGACTTGCGCTCGTCGCGGCGCCAGCTTGCCACCCAATCCGGTTCGCGCTGCTTCGGGAAGGAGTCCACCACCGCCGTGTCGAGCCCCAGTCCGGTCTCGGCCGCCAGTTTGTAGGTCAGCATGCCCAGCACCGTCTTGGTCATCGACCAGCCGTGCAGCGCGGTGCCGGCATCGAAACCGGGTGCGGTGCGCAGCACCAGCAGGCGGCCCTTGTGCACGATGGCAATACCCCGGGCATTGGCGGCCTGCGGGTCGCCGGCCCCCGTGAACGCGTCCTGCGCCAGTTGCTGCAGGGCTTGGGCATCCACACCGGCGCCCCAATCCGACTGCGCCAGCGCTGCCTCACCCTGCGGCCAGGCAAGGGCGCGTTGCGCCGCGGTGCGTGGCGTCGCCAGCGCCGCCGAAGGGCGCGTGGCGTCCACATCGAGCACACAACCCCGCCCCGGCAGCAGCCGGGCCTGGCGCGCAAACAGGCCGGCGAAGCGCGCCGTCGCGCTGTGGCCGGCCTGGTCTACCGATACGCTGATCGGGACCAGCGCCGGGCTGGCCGGCAGTACCTCGTCGGCCAGCAGGTTGTGCGGCGGCCGGCCGGCCACAAACGCGGCCGAACAAATGCCCTTGGCCGCCATGCCGGCGGCATTGCGCGGTATGCCCAGCGCGACCAGCGCGATGATGGCAAGCACCAGCAGCCCCAGCAGCAGGCTGCCGGCGATGATGAAGCCGCGACTGAGCCAGGTCCTGCCAGCGGTCATGGGGAACTCCTGAAACAAACAACACCTGGCGCAGGTGCGGGTCGGCCGGCGCGGCGGCTGCCGGTCGCGACCGTTCGATGCTGCGCATGACTCTACCCGAAGCGCGACACGCGGCCGCTGGCCGCGCCAATGTGGACAATACGGCCATGGCCTACCTTCCTCCCCCGATCGCCACTGCGCGTTTCACCGAGCCCGCCGCTGCACTGGCGCAGGCACGCCGGATCTACGACGCCAGCCTGGCGCATCTGCGCAAGGCGATGCAGCGTTATGTCGCTGGTGACGTACTGCCCGGCCATGTGCGGGCCTGTTACCCGTTCGTGCGCGTGCAGACCGATACGGTGGCACGCGCCAGCACCGGCGACAGCGCGCGCCTGAGTTACGGTTTCGTGGCCGGCCCGGGCCGCTTCGAGACCACGCTGACGCGCCCCGACCTGTACGGCGACTATTACCTCGAGCAGTTCGCCCTGCTGCTGAAGAACCACAACGTCGAACTCGAGGTCGGGGTCAGCGCACAACCGATTCCGGTGCACTTTTCGTTTGCCGAAAACGACCACATCGAAGTCGCCCTGAGCGCCGAGCGGCGCCAGCTGATGCGCGACGCGTTCGACCTGCCCGACCTCGCGGCGATGGACGACGGCATCGCCAACGGCACCTTCGAGCCGCGCGCGGGCGAGCCGCAGCCGCTCGCGCTGTTCACCGCGCCGCGGGTCGACTATTCGCTGCACCGGTTGCGCCACTACACCGGCACCGCGCCCGAGTTTTTCCAGAATTTCCTGCTGTTCACGAACTACCAGTTCTACATCGAC
>JANLQZ010000534.1:0-7856 GCA_031368125.1 Betaproteobacteria bacterium | reverse complement strand
GCACGATGGCGCGCACCGCTTCACGCTGCTCGCGCACGCTGAGCGGCACGGTGCGGCGCTCGGCCACCTGGATCAGGTGAACTCCAAAACGCGAAACCAGTGGCTCGCTGATCTGGCCCGTAGCCAACGCGTTCATGGCTTCTTCGAATTCCGGTACAAACTGGCCGGGCCCGGCCCAGCCAAGGTCACCGCCCTGCTCGGCACTGCCATCCTGGGAGTTTTCCCTGGCCAAGGTCGCGAAGTCCGCCTTGCCGGCAAGAATGCGCGTGCGGAAGTCCGCCAGTTTCTCGCGCGCCGCGGACTCCGAGACTTGCGCCGACGGCCGCAACAGGATATGCGCGGCACGGGTCTGGACCACACTGGTGGCGGGCATCCCGCTGGCACGCCGTTCAATCACCTTGAGGACATGAAAACCCGCCCCGGATCGCACCAGGGTCAGTCCGCCCACACCGAGGTCGCGCGTTGCGTCGACAAAAAGCGCAGGGTAACGGTCGGCCCGCCGCAAACCCAGTTGCCCGCCACCGGCCGCGTCCGGGGCGTCCGACAACTCGCGCGCCAATGCGGCGAAGTCCGCCCCAGCGCGGGCGCGGTCCAGCACCCGCTGCGCCCTGGCCTGGGCAGCGGCGGTCTGCTCCACGCTCGCATCATCCGGCAGCGCCGCCAGGATGTGGGCGATATGGACCTCCATCGTGGTCGCATCCTGGTTCTTCTGCTGGTCACGCAAGTACTGGTCGATCTCGAGTTCGGACACCCGCACTTTCTGGCTCACCTCGCGCTCGCGCACGCGCGTTATCAGGATCTGATCGCGCAGCTGCTTGCGGAACTGGCTGCGCTCGACTCCATCCGCTGCCAGGCGACGGTATATTTCCGCCAGTTCGATCTGGTTCTGCCGCGCCACGTTGCGCTCGGCTTCGTCGATCGCCGCCTCGTCTACCTTGATGCCGGATTCGCGTGCCAGATGCAGCTGCGTGCGGTCACTGATCAGCCGCTCGAGCACCTGCGCCACGAGTTCCGGGCCACTGGGTACCGCCTGCTGCGCTTGCGCGAGTTGCCGCGCGACGCGCTGCACTTCCAGGCGTACCTGGTAGTTTGTGATCGGCTCCGAATTGACGATCGCGACAATATAGTCGGCCGGCCTCTGAGAACCCGCGACCGGTGAACCGCCCGCGGGACCGGCTGCCGGCAAAGGCGGCAGCCGCAGGCCCTGGGCGCCGGCGCTGACGGCGGTGCCGGCAAGCAGACCGACCAAGCACAGGTGTACAAGCAACCGCATGGTCGCGTCAAGTTGGCTCGCTCCCCCTCGGGAACGACGCCGCCGCAAGCTGGCCTTGGGGGCGGTCAAAACGCAAAGGGTCATCATGGATCAATCGTAATTGCTGAAGCGGCTGGGTGAGCTGGTTGTCTCACGCAGATACTGGTAACGCGGGATGTTCTGTTTCAGGGTCTGCAAGGGATTGGCGCCGAGCCGGGAAAACCCCACAAATTCGAGCTGGAACATGATGCGCTGGTTCGCCGACGAACTGCTGGTCTGAAGTCTTTCCAGCACGACGCGGCCCAACCAGCAGCCACCGTCGTACTCCAACCCGACGATGGAGTCTACCAATTTGCCCTCGCGCAGGCTGAAGTTCATGCGCCCGACGGTGTACCAACGGCCCTCTCCCTGGCCGCGTCCGACGCCCAGCTCCTCACCCCGGTCGCCCCACAAGTCATTCAAAGGCCACTGCCAGCCGACATCGAGCTGCTCGCTGGCGCCGCGCTGCAAACGGTAGGCGGCGGTCACGACGCGGTAGTTGCCGGGGGTATAACGTCCTCCGACGGTCGAGCGTATGGAGCGCCCAGCCGCCGGGTCGAACTGGATCGTCGAGTCGAACGACCAGCGCGGGTCCAGATTGACGGTGGCGGCCACCAGCACGTCGCTCAGGCCCTTGGCCACCGCTGTTCCACCTGGCAGGGTCACGCGCTGGTCCTTGAAGCGCACGCGCTGGGCCACACCGAAACGCGCCGCCTCTGCACCGGTGGCAGGATCGAGCAGACGCGTGGACAAACCGACAGTCAGCAGATTGCTGTCCGATATCCGGTCATTGCCGACAAAGGCGTTGTCGGAGTAGATGCTCGCAAAGTTGAAGTCGTTGGCGCCGGAATCGTAGTTGGGCAGCAGGCTCTGGTCCTTGAATGGCGTCAGCACATAGAAGGCCCTGGGTTCCAGCGTCTGGCGAAACGCGCGACCAAAGTAGCTGGTGTCGCGCTCGAACACCAGACCGCTGTCGAGACTGAAGGTCGGCAAGACGCGGCTGGCCGAAGTCGCACCATTGGCCAGCGCGCTGTCGAACTGGTAACTGGTGGCGTGCAACTGCAGCTTGGGCGTGACGAACCCCGCCGGCGCCACCCTGGGCCGGCTACATTGAGCCAGAGTAAATATCCTGCGCCCGTTGGGTTGCCCGGTCAGCGCCCGGTCGGACTGGAACCGCGTGCCGTCGGCGTCGACCGAGAAATCAAAACCACCCAGGTTCGATCGCGCGTAGCGGGCGGCGACCTGCGGCATCCGGTCATACGGTGGCACGATCGGCGATGCCACATCCTGCAAGGTCTGCCACTTAAGCATGCGCAGGCTGGTCGACAAGAAACCGCTGGACCATGACAGGTTCAGGTCGTTGGGCAGCAGCCGCTGCGTCAGCCACGGTGTCACGCGTGTGAAGTCGCGCCAATAATTGTCGTCACTGACCCGGTTCAGTGTCAGGTTGAACCCCAGCTTTCCAACCGCCGCCAGTCCGGTGTCCAGCGGGCCCGTGTGTGTGTACGCCAGCCCCCACCGATTGGTGCCGCGCAACTTGTCCGCCGGCATGAAGTTGGCCCGCAGCTGGCCCGAATAGGCAGATTCAAGATAACGGAATTCACCACCCAGATCCACGCCGCGCTTGCTCAGCAGCGCCGGGAACAAGGTGGCGTCGCGGTTGGGCGCAATGTCCCAGTAATACGGCACCGTGAGCTCGACGCCATTGACCGTGTCCAGACCGATCGTCGGCGGCAGGAAACCCGACTTGCGCTTGCTGCTCAGAGGAAAACTGAGTGCCGGTATCGGCAGCACCGGCACACCCTTGAATGTCAGCAGCGCCCCCTGCGCATGCCCCACGTCCTCTTCATTGTCAATGCTGATGCTGGCCGCGCGCAGGATCCAGTCCGGCATCCAGCCCGGTCCGGGCAGCCGGCGGCAGGTGGTGTAGCTGGCATTGCGTATCACCGCCCGCTGCTCGTCCACGAAGTCGACGCGCTCGGCCTCGCCATGGCCCTCGTTCTTCAGAAAACGGTAACTCGGGTTGATGAAGAAACCCTCGAAAGACTCCACCTTGAGGTCGAGCGAAGGGCCTTCGTAAACGTCACCGGCACGGTGGATGCTCACGGCACCACGGGCTTTTGCGAGGTCCTCGGGCTGGTAGTAGTCCAACCGGTCAGCGCGAATGACCATGTCGCCGCGGCGCAGCATGGCATGGCCTTCCACCACGGTTTCCAGATCGGTTCGCGAGGAGATCCGCTCGCCCGAAACAAAGGTCGGCAACGCACTGCGGTCCGCCGCCGGAATCTGCTCGCGCAGCATGCGGCTGCTCTTCAGGTGCAAGGGGGCAACGTCCGCCAGCGGCTGGGCCCGCGCCGCAAGCACCGGGACGAGTACACACGCCAGTGCGACGATGTCGGACGGATGGCACCAGAAACGCCCTGCGCGGGACGCCTTGCGTCTGGAGTCAAACATCGAAAAGCGCATCTTCGGGAACCGGGTCTGAAAAATGGAACCGGTCCACGCGATGGTTGCCGGGACCGGGTTTGTAGAATGGATTATCCATGAGCCACCCTGCCACTCCCCCCGAAACAGCTTGCGCCACGGCAACCAGCCAGGCTTGCCCGCAGGTCGAGTGGACCGACCCGGTACGGGCTGCCGCTTTCCAGCAGTGGCTGGCCTCGGTGCAGACTGCCTACGGGCTGGTCGGCGCGTCCGTTCGGCCAGCGTCGGCGGACGCCAGTTTCAGGCGCTACCTGCGGGTCGACGGCCGGGCGTGCAGCCACATCATCATGGACGCGCCACCGGAAAAGGAAGATTGCCGGCCGTTCGTGCAGGTCGCGAAGCTGATGGCGTCTGCCGGCCTGAACGTGCCGCAGGTGCTCGAATGGGACGAGACGCACGGGTTCATGCTGTTGAGCGACCTTGGCCAGCAGACCATGATGCAGGCGATCGTGCCGGAACAGCCGCACGCCAATCTGGACCTTTACCTTCGGGCCGTCGACGCGCTGCTTACCTGGCAGTTGGCGTCGCGGCCCGACGTCCTGCCGCCCTACGACGAGCCACTGCTCAGGCGCGAACTCGAGTTGTTCCCGCAATGGTATGTGGCCGGGCATCTTGGGGTCGAAGTCGACACCGAACTGCGGCGTACCCTGGCCCAGGCGTTCCACGTCGTGGTGCGCGAGAACCTAGTGTGGCCAAACGTGTTCGTGCACCGTGACTTCATGCCACGCAACCTGATGCTGCCGGCCGGCGCGACCGCTGGCCAGCCCGAAAAACGCGTCGGCGTGCTGGACTTCCAGGACGCGGTCTATGGTCCGATCACGTACGACATTGCCAGCCTGATGCGCGACGCGTTCCTGAGCTGGGACGAGGATTTCGTGCTCGACGTGACGATCCGTTATTGGGAAAGAGCGCGCGCGGCCGGACTTCCCGTAGGCGCCGACTTTGGCGCTTTCTATCGCGGCGTCGAATGGATGGGATTGCAGCGCCACCTCACTGTGGCCGGCATTTTCGCCCGGCTGACACTGCGCGACGGCAAACCACGGTACCTGGCCGATACACCGCGCTTCATCCAGTACATCCGGGCCACTGCGGCGCGTTACCGCGAACTCAAGCCCCTGCTGCGCCTGGTCGACAAACTTGAAGGCATCCAGGACGCGGGCAGCTACATGTTTGGCAGGGCATGACAACCGGCAGGCCTGCGCGCGTACATATTCCCGCGCGAACCACTGTTTGACCGGTCATGCCCGCGGCCCCGCGTTTTTTTTGCCCGGCACCCCTGGTCACCGGCGCCACGGTCGAGCTGCCGGAAGGCGCAGCACGGCACGTGCAGGTGCTGCGGCTGCAACCCGGCGACACGATCACGCTGTTTGGTGGCAGGGTGGCAGCGAAGCAGAGCGGCGCCGCCGTCGCGCCTTCGGACAGCCGCCCCGGCGGTGAGTTCGACGCCACCATTTGCGCCATCGGCCGGCGCGACGTGAGGGTCCGCATCGACCGGCATCACCCGATCGAACGCGAGCCGGTGCGTGACATCCACCTGGCCATCGGCGTGCCAGCCAACGAGCGCATGGACTGGTTGGTCGAGAAAGCCAGCGAGCTCGGCGTGGCGTCGATCCAGCCACTCATGACCGAACGCAGTGTGGTGCGCCTGGAGCCGGAACGGGCGCAAAAAAAGATGGCCCACTGGAGCAGCATCGCCATCGCGGCGTGCGAGCAATGCGGGGGCAACCGGGTCCCCGCAGTGTTCCTGGTCCGTCCCTTGCCGGCGTGGACGGACGAGGGCGGCGCGGGCGGGTCGCGGCTGGTCCTCTCGCTGCGCCCGGGCATCCCGTCCCTGCGCCAGTGGGTCGAGGATGGCCCCACCCCCGCTGGCCCGGTCACCGTGTTGTCCGGGCCAGAGGGGGGCCTGAGCCCTGCGGAAGAAGGCCTGGCGCTGCAGCGCGGATTCAAGCCGGTCTCGCTCGGGGCCCGCGTGCTGCGGGCCGAGACCGCGGCGCTGGTGGCTCTTACACTGCTGGCATGAACCGAAACCTTGTCCTGCTGTCGATCTGCCAGGGCCTGTTCCTGACCAACAATATTGTCTTCGTAGCCATCAACGGATTGATCGGCCTGAGCCTGGCGCCATTGGGCTGGATGGCGACCTTGCCGGTGATGGGTTATGTGGTGGGCGGCGCGTTGAGCACGCCGCTGGTGGCGCGCACCCAGGCGGCGTGGGGGCGCAAGACCTCGTTCCAGATGGGTCTGGTCGTGGCGCTGGCGTCGGCCCTGTTGTGCGCATACGCCGTGGTCGACCGCAACTTCTGGCTGCTGGTGGCGGCCACCGTGGTTGCCGGCTACTACAGCGCCAATGGCCAGTTGTACCGTTTCGCGGCGGCCGAACTCGCAGCGCCGGCATTCAGGGAAAAAGCGATCTCACTGGTGCTCGCCGGGGGGCTGATCGGCGCAGTCATCGGTCCGAACCTCGCCACGCGCACCAGGGGCTTGCTGGCGGTTCCGTTTGCGGGAGCGTACCTGGCGCTGGCCGTGGTGGCAGCGGTGTCGATGCTGGTCGTATCGATGGTGAGTTTCCCTCCGGTACCCCCCAGGACCGCTGGCAGCGCCACCGGCCGGCCGCTGTCGGTGATCCTGCGCCAACCGGTATTCATCGTGTCCACGCTCGGCGCGGCGCTGGGTTACGGCGTGATGAACCTGCTCATGGCCGCCACGCCCCTGGCCATGCAGGTATGCAACCTGCCGTTCGAAGACGCTGCCCTGGTGCTGCAATGGCACGTGATCGGCATGTTTGCGCCGGGCTTCTTTACCGGCCACCTGATCCGGCGCTTCGGCACCGTACCGGTGATGGCGCTTGGTGTGGCGCTCAATCTGGTATGCGTCGTTGTCGCCCTGTCAGGCGCAGACCTGCAGCAATTCCTGATCGCCCTGTTCGTGTTGGGGGTGGGGTGGAACTTCCTGTTCACCGGCAGTACGACGCTGTCGCTTCAGGCCTACCGGCCGGAGGAAAAGGACCGGGCCCAGGCAGCGATCAATTTTTGCGTCTTCACCGTCATGGCGCTGACCTCGTTTGCGTCGGGGGCGCTGGTCACTACACAAGGCTGGACGCTGCTGAACCTGGGCTCGCTGCTGCCGGTAGCATTGACGGCCGTGGCGCTGGCATGGTTCGCCGTTCGCTCACGCGCTGTCCAAAATGCAGCAGCCTGAGGATTTTTATTCAACACCGTTTCAAAGGACCAGATCATGGCACCGCTGGATTCCGTATAGGGCGCCGTCATGGGCGGCAATGCCACAGCGGGCGGCGCCACAACTCGAGGCCTGGATCCGGGCGGGATCATCGGTGCGCTGACCAATAACCCGCAAATGCTGCAGGCCATCACGGCCATGCTGGGCAATGACGGCAGCCAGGGTCGGCTCGGTGGCCTGGTGGTCAGGTTTCAGCAGGCTGGCCTCGGCGACCTGATGCGTATGCTCGGTGGTCTGCTGGACAAGCGCTGAGCCGGGCGCCGGTCAGGCTGTCAGAAGCGCGTGTCGAGCCACCGCTTGAGCGCCTCGAAAACATGCTCGCGCTGCGGACCCAGCTCGTTGAAGATCTCGTGAAACAGGGCCTGAAAGCATTGCGCCGTCACGACGTCCTTGGGGGCTGCCAGCGCGAACGCGCGGCTACCGGCCGGGTTGACGAGCTTGTCGGCGCCCGCGTACAGGAGCAAAGTGGGAACAGACCATGACGGGGCGCTGGCGATGGTGGCTGGACCGTTCTTGGCGATAAAGACTGCCAGCCGCGCGCAGATGCGGTCGTGCACCAGCGGGTCGGCCTTGTACGCGGCCACCACGCTCGGGTCATGCGACAGGAATTCCGGGTTGAGGCCGTTGCTGATGCGCAGGTCTGGCGCAATCCTGGGCAATACGGCCAGCAGCAGTTTCTGAAATGTATTCAGGCCCGGGTCCAGCACCGGCGAGGACATGATCAAGGCCTGGATCGATCGCATCCGGAGCGACACAAAACGCCCCGCCACCAGCCCACCCAGGCTGTGCCCGAGGATGATCAGCGGTGTCTTGGCGTTCATCCTCGCGCGGGTTTCGTCCACCACCT
>JANLQZ010000476.1:0-4814 GCA_031368125.1 Betaproteobacteria bacterium | reverse complement strand
GCGCCAATGACGAACTGAGGAAGATGGTCCTGTTCAGCTCGATGTCGCTGCCGTTGATGGCAATGGTGCTGGTGGAACAATTGTTCAGGAACGTTTCGGAAGATTCGCGCTGGAACATCAAGCCGCTTTGCCTGGGGTTGGCGGGTGCTTTTCTGTTCGACTTGTACCTGTATTCACAGGCAGTGTTGTTCGGTCGCGTCGATGGAGACGCCTACAGCATCCGCGGCGCGATCCATGCACTGGTCGCGCCGCTGCTGCTGTTGTCCACGTCGCGACATGTTGACTGGATTGCGAAAATCCAGATTTCCAGAAAGGCCGCGTTTCACTCGGCGACGCTGATGATCGCCGGCCTCTATTTGCTGTTTATCTCGGGCGTAGGTTATTACGTCCGTTTTTTTGGCGGCGAATGGGGTCGCGCGCTGCAGTTGGGATTGGTTTTTGTTGCGCTCATCGTGCTTGTGGTGCTGGCGCTTTCCGGCTCGATGCGGGCCAGGTTGCGGGTATTTCTGGGCAAGCATTTCTTCAGGTACCGTTACGACTACCGGGAGGAGTGGCTCCGGTTTACCCAAACACTTGCGGCCAAAAATTCGCCCCAGGAGATGGGCGAGCAGGTTGTTCGTGGCCTGGCGGACATGCTGGACAGCCCGGGTGGCGGACTCTGGCTGAAAAACCGGGGCGAGCCTGGTTATAGACAGACCGCCCGCTGGAATATCGCGTCTTGCCAGGCAGTGGAGGATGAAAAGTCCGGCCTCATAGATTTTTTGCAGAGCAGCGGTTGGGTTGTCAACCTGGAGGAGTACCGCTCCTTTCCGAGACGGTATGGCCAACTGGTGCTGCCGGATTGGCTGCAAAATATTGCGCGAGCCTGGCTGGTGGTTCCGCTGACCGTAGCCGACGACCTGATCGGATTTGTTGTGCTGGCCCGTGCCAGGGCGCGCGTGGATGTGAACTGGGAGGTCAATGATCTGCTCAAGACGGCTGGGCGCCAGGCTGCCAGTTTTCTGGCCCAGATGCAGGCCACCGAGGCGTTGTTGGAGGTGCGGAAGTTCGATGCTTTCAACCGCATGTCGGCGTTTGTTGTGCATGATCTGAAAAACGTGGTGACCCAGTTGTCGCTGATGATGAAAAACGCCAAGCGGCTTCACAACAACCCGGAGTTTCAACAGGACATGTTGATCACGGTCGAGAACTCGCTCGACCGGATGCGCCAGCTCATGCTGCAGTTGCGCGAAGGCGCGACGCCGCCGGGAACTGTTGTGGGCGTGGATCTGGAGGCAATCGTGCACCGGATTGAATCGGTTGCGACCGAGCGGGGCAGACGACTGGAAGTGCTTATCGCCGAGCCGGTGGTCACGCGAGGCCATGAGGAGCGACTGGAGCGCATCGTCGGCCACATGGTCCAGAACGCATTTGACGCGACCGGTGCCACGGGTCGTGTCTGGCTCAGGCTCGATCGACAACACGGCCAGGCCCTGATCGAGGTCGGTGACACCGGGCACGGCATGACGCCGGAGTTTGTGCGGGACCGCCTGTTCAAACCGTTTCAAAGCACCAAGAAAGCCGGCATGGGCATCGGAGCTTACGAGAGCTTCCAGTACGTGCAGGAATTAGGGGGGAAAATAACGGTTGAAAGCCAGATAGACCAGGGAACCACCATCACGATGCTTTTGCCATTATTTGAAATCCAGAGGCAGTCGGACCTGCAACCGCTTGGGGCCGCATGACGACAGACAAGATGCGCGCGTTGCTGATTGTCGAAGACGATCTGGCGCTCCAGAAGCAAATCAAATGGTCGCTCGACCGTTTTGAATCTGTTGTGGCGAACGACCGTGAGTCGGCCTTGATTCAGCTGCGACGCCACTCGCCTGCCGTGGTCACAATGGACCTGGGCCTGCCGCCCGACCCGGACTCGGTTTCCGAAGGCTTCAAACTGCTCGAACAGATTCTGGCCGTCGATGCCGACACCAAGGTGATCGTCTTGACCGGGCAGAATGACCGGGCCAATGCGTTGCGTGCGGTGGCCATAGGCGCCTACGATTTCTTCGCAAAGCCGTTTGAGCCGGAGTTGCTCAATTTGACGGTCGAGCGTGCGTTCAGGTTGGCTGAGTTGCAGGCCGAAAATCGGCGCCTGCAGGCCACGCACCAACCCGACGCGCTGGCGGGATTGATGACCCGCGATCCCGGAATGCTGCGGGTTTGCCGGACCATCGAAAAGGTGGCGAGCAGCAATGCCACCATCATGTTGCTGGGCGAGAGCGGTACCGGCAAGGAGCTGCTGGCACGTGGCCTGCACCAGGCTTCGCCGCGCAAGGCGGGCAAGTTCGTGGCGATCAACTGCGCCGCCATTCCCGAGAACCTGCTGGAAAGCGAACTGTTCGGTTACGAAAAAGGCGCGTTCACCGGGGCGGCCAAGATGACACTGGGGAAAATTGAAACTGCCAACGGCGGCACCTTGATGCTCGATGAAATCGGCGACCTGCCGATTTCATTGCAGGCCAAGTTGTTGCGTTTCTTGCAGGAGCGGACGATCGAGCGTATCGGTGGACGCCAGGAAATTGCGGTCGATGTCCGCATCGTCTGCGCAACGCACCAGGATCTGAAGGCCTTGACCAAGGAGGGCCGATTCAGGGAAGACTTGTATTACCGTCTGGCAGAAATCGTCATCAATATACCGCCACTGCGCGATCGGGTCGGTGATCCGGCGCTGCTTGCCCACGCGTTTGTGCGGCGCTTTTCCCAGGAACAGAGCCGTAGCGCGATGACACTGACCGAAGAGGCGGTGCGCGCCATTGAGACTCACCCTTGGCCGGGCAATATCCGCGAGCTGGAGAACTGCATCAAACGTGCCACGATCATGGCCGACGGTAACCAGATCACGCGCGAAGAAGTCGGATTCAATCCACCTGAATCTGAAGAAGTGGAGGGGTCACTCGACCTGCGTGCCATTCGTGACAACGCGGAGAAGCGCGCGATCATCGCTGCCTTGGGCCGGGTCAACGGCAACATGGTGAAGGCGGCAGAGTTGCTGGGCGTGAGTCGACCGACCCTTTACGATTTGATGCACCGACTGGGTTTGAAATAATCGTGTCGGCAGACTGAATTTTTTCATTGGATCCTGTATGAATCACCCTGTGTCCCGCCCGTTGCCGCTCGCACACATTGTTATCTCCATCCTGCTGGTCGGCATGTTGGCTGCCTGTGGCGGCGACAAGCCAGACGCGATGCTGGCTTCGGCGCGGGATTACCTGGCCAAGAACGACCCGAAGGCGGCCGTCATCCAACTCAAGAATGCGTTGCAGAAGAATCCCGATTTGGCCGAGGGGCGGTACCTGCTGGGGCTGGCCCTGCTCCGCGGCGGGGATGCCGTGGGAAGTGAAACTGAATTGCGCAAGGCGCTTGAATTCAAGCATCCCCAGGACTTGGTGGCGCCGCCGTTGGCCCGGGCCATGCTGGCGCAGCGCCAGTACAAGAAACTCAGTGATGAGTTTGCGTCGACTGCCGTGAGCCCACCTGCAGCGCTGGCTGACTTGAAGACCACTTTGGCCTCCGCCTTCGCTGCGCAAGGCAAGGCCGATCTTTCCGACACTGCGTTGAAGGCGGCGCTGGCGGCAGACCCGACCTACGCTCCGGCTTTGTTGAGCCAAGCCCGCAACAAGGCGACCCAGCGGGATTTCGACGGCGCGCTCGCCGCTGTGGAATCCATCGTCGCCAGCACACCGACCAGCCATGAAGCGTGGAAGCTCAAGGGTGATGTGATGTTGTATGGCAAGGGCAACGCCAGTGATGCCATCGCGGCCTATCGCAAGGCGGTTGAGGTCAAGGCCGACTATGGTGAGGGTCACGTCGCCGTCATCACCACCTTGATCCGGGAACGAAAACTCGACGAAGCCGAAAAGCAGCTGGAAGTGTTGAAGAAGTTGGCCCCGAATGGAGCCCAGACCAAATATTATGAAACGCTTCTGGCTTACCAGAACAAGGACTTCAAACGGGCCCGCGAGTTGTCGCAACAACTGATGAAGGTGGCGCCAGAAAGCACGATGAGCCTGCAGCTGGCGGGTGCTGTAGAGCTTCAGGTCAATTCCCTGGTTCAGGCGGAGGCTTATTTGTCCAAAGCGCTTCAGGCGGCACCCGAAGCGGTGCTGGTGCGCCGACTGTTGGTGACTACCTACCTGCGCGCCGGACAGCCAGGCAAAGCGCTGACAACACTGCAGCCGGCGCTGAAAGGCGACAACACCGACGCCGCGACCAATGCGCTGGCCGGCGAGGTCTATCTGCAAACCGGCGATGTCGCCAAGGCCGAAGAGTCTTTCTCCAAGGCCGCGAAGCAGAATCCCAAGGACACACGGTCCCGGACCGTGGTAGCGCTTACACATATGGCGGGCGGAAAAGAGGAGGCGGCCTTCGGTGAACTGCAGGAAATCGCCGCATCCGACACCGGCACGACGGCCGACCTCGCGTTGATCAGTGCGTTGCTGCGTCGCAAGGAGTTCGACAAGGCCCTCAAGGCGATTGAAGTGCTGGAGAAGAAGCAACCCGACCGGCCATTGGCCGCCAACCTGCGTGGGCGGACCTTGCTGGCGAAGAACGATGTGCCAGGCGCCCGCAAGAGTTTTGAGCAGTCGGTAGCGATTGATGCCGCCTATTTTCCATCGGTCGCCAGTCTCGCGGCTCTGGACATGGTCGACAAGAAGCCGGAGGAGGCGCGCAAGCGCTTCGAGGGCGTATTGGCGAAAGACCCCAAGAACGCGCAGGCACTGCTCGCCCTCGCGGAACTGCGGGCACGGACCGGTGGCGCCAAGGAAGAGGTCGCCGAA
>JANLQZ010000471.1:0-1752 GCA_031368125.1 Betaproteobacteria bacterium | reverse complement strand
TGTATCCCAAACCCGACGGCAAGCTCACCTTCGACCGGCTCTCGAGCGTGTTCATCAGCAACACCAACCATGAAGAGCAGCAACCGGCACATCTGACGCTCAAGGACGCCAGCGTGCCGGTGGGCATCAACCTGGCGAAGTTCGCCGGCCCGGAGGCGCGTTATTGCCCGGCCGGGGTGTATGAGTTCGTCAAGAACGAGGACAACAGCGACCGGCTGCAGATCAATGCGCAGAACTGCGTGCATTGCAAGACCTGCGACATCAAGGACCCGACCCAGAACATCGTGTGGGTCACGCCCGAAGGCGGCGGCGGGCCGAATTACGCCGGCATGTAGGCCCACGGCGGGTCCGCCGGCCGAGCGCCACTGTCAAGGAAAACCGATGTCCCGCCTCAAACCGCTACCCCCAGAGACCACGCCGGCGCTGAAGCCGCATTTCGACTTCTTCCTCGGGACGCTGGGCTTTACGCCCAACAGCGTGCTCACCATGCAGCGCAAGCCGAAGATGGTGCAGGCGTTCGCGCAGCTCAATGCCGCGGTGATGGACCCGGCGGGCGAAGTGGACCAGGGCTTTCGCCGCCTGATCGGACATGTCGTAAGCAAGGTGTCGGGCTGCCTGTATTGCCAGGCCCACACCCTGCTCGGCGCGCACAATTTCGGCATCAGCGACGCCAAGCTGGCCGCCGTCTGGACCTACGCGACCAGCCCGCACTACACCCAGCGCGAACGGCTGGCAATGGACTTCGCGCTGGCCGCCGCGAGCCAGCCCAACGCGGTCACCGACGCGTCCTTTGCCGAATTGCAGCAGCACTGGAGCGACAACGAGATCACCGAGATCCTGGGCGTGGTGGCGATGTTCGCGTTCCTGAACCGCTGGAACGACACCATGGCTACGCTGCTCGAAGCCAGCCCGGCCGCAGTGGCCGAGCAGGCGCTCGGCAACCAGGGCTGGACGGCCGGCAAACACGCGCGATAGTGCTTTGACCGGGCCCGAGCCGGCCCGTCGCATGCGATCAGGCGCGCGCTGTTGCGCCGCCCTGCGCCAGCCAGTCACCGACACAGGCGTTGAACTCGGCCGGTTGCTGCACCATGACCCAATGGCCGGTTGCAAACGCCTGCACCCTGGAGCCGGGGCGCGACGCCAGCAGTTGCAGCCACTGCGGGGAGTGGAACATGAAGGGCTTGCGCTGTCCGTAGATGTAGAGCAGCGGGCAATGCGGGTCCACCCGAGCCGCCCCGCCCAGCCCGCCGTAGCTGCCGAACCATTGCATCGCATACGGATAGTCCATCTGCCAGCCAATGCGCGACGGCTCGGTGCGGCAGCGCAGCGTGCGCGCCATCCAGCGCGTCATGCGGTCACCGAGCGGACCTCCCAGCTTCCACGCCACGGCGAGCCAGAACTGGTAGCCGAACACCTGCCACTTGGCCTTGGCCGACAGCGACCGCGCCAATGCACCCGCGTTGTAGTCGCCGATATCGACCGCCACCATGCGCGCCACGCGCGCCGGATGGCGCGCGGCAAACTCGTAGCCGAAGATGCATCCCCAGTCATGCATCAGCAGCGTCACGGGCCGCCCCGGGCTGACTGCGTCTGCGACCTGCCCGAACAGGCCCACCATCTGCGCCAGCGATGTGGCGCGCGCCGGCCGCTGCAGGTCGAATCCCGGCAAGGTGAAGCGCACGCACCGGTAGCGCGCCTTGAGCGCCTCCACCGTGCCGTCCCACAGGCGGTGGGTGTCGGGCCAGCCGTGCA
>JANLQZ010000444.1:0-1754 GCA_031368125.1 Betaproteobacteria bacterium | reverse complement strand
GATCAAGCGCACCGGCTTCTATTCGGTCGACTACGAACTGCTGCCTCTGGCCGCGGTGGCCGGCAAGACGCGCGTGATGGAAGACGAGTTCATCACGCCCGCGGGCACCGATGTGACCGATGCATTTCGCCTGTACCTGCGCCCGCTGCTGGGCTCCGGCATGCCGGACTCGTTCCGGCTGCGTTCTGCGCCGGTGCCCAGGCGCAACAGCCCCTGATGTTCGTCGCCTCCAAGATCCTGTCGTTCGCGATCGAGCCGCTGGTCTGGGTACTGGTGTTCATGCTGGCTGGCATGCTGGTGCTGGCGCACCGGCCACGGCTTGGACGTGGCCTGCTTTGGACCAGCCTGCTGGCGCTGGTTTTCAGCGGCTGGACTTTTGTTCCGGCGGTCTTTCACCATCAGCTCGAATCGCGTTATCCACCGCCGCCGGCCGACACGGACATGCAGAAGTACGTCGGGGTGGTGGTACTCGGCGGCGCGCTGGCGAATTCCGAGTTGTGGACCGTGCACAACCAGGTCGCGCTGAACGAACACGCCGAGCGCATGACCGTGGCCGTCAGCCTGGCGCGCAAGTATCCCCATCTGTTGCTTCTGTATACCGGCGGCATTGCCAGCGTGCCCCCGGTCGGGCTGACCGAGGCCCAACGCGCCAGGATATTTTTCGACGACATGGGCGTCGACGCGTCGCGTGTGTTGTACGAGGCCCGGTCGCGCAATACCTACGAAAACGCCTACTACAGCGCCACGGTTCCGGGCGTCGACAAGCGCCAGCCATGGCTGCTGCTGACTTCGGCTTACCATATGCCGCGCTCGATGGGGTCGTTCAAGAATGTAGGCTGGAACGTCACCCCGTACCCGGTCGACTACCGCATCGCCTCCGCGCCGCAATGGACCGATTATTCGATGCATTACGGCCCCGGCGAATGGGAGCTTGTATTACACGAACTGGTCGGCTACGCCGTCTACCGGATGTCCGGCATGATCTGAGCGCCTGCTGCGCGGCCGCCGCTCAGCCTTCGCCCGGCGCATCGCCGGTTGCAGCCGCCAGCCGGGTCGCCAGCACCTTGTCGATGCGCCGGCCATCGAGGTCCACCACTTCGAACAACCAGCCAGCACATTCGATCTTTTCGCCGGTCACCGGCAGGTGCCCGCAGACCGCCATCAGCAGCCCGGCCACGGTGTTGTAGCGGCCGCGCTCTTCGTCGGGCAACTCCTCGATATCGAGCCTGGCCTTGAACTCGCCCACCGGCATCGCGCCGTCGATCAACCACGAGCCGTCGTCGCGCGCCGTGGCCCAGGCATCGACCTGGGCATGCGGCTGCAGTTCTCCCGTGATGGCTTCCAGCAGGTCATTCGGGGTGATCATGCCCTGCACCTCGCCGTATTCATCGACGACCAGCACCATGCGCGTGGAGGCGGTCCGAAACTGCTCGATCAACTCCATGCCGGTCAGTGTCTCGGGCACAAAAACGGCAGGCTGCACGTGCGGCTCGATGCTGCCCTGGTGCTCCAGCCCGAGTTGCAGCAACTTGCCTACACTGATCTTGCCGACCACGTCTTCCAGCGAGCCGCGGCAAACCGGATACCACGAGTGCGTGCCGCGGTCACCTTCTGCGCCGACGCGCCGCAGGCTCTCGAGCACCGAATCGCCGGCCTCTAGCCACTTGATGGCCGAACGCGGGAGCATCATCGATGTCAGCGGCCGGTCGTCGAGCAGGAAGACGTTTTGCACCATCTGGTGCTCATGCTCCTCG
>JANLQZ010000388.1:0-6591 GCA_031368125.1 Betaproteobacteria bacterium | reverse complement strand
CCGGCCAGGCGCCGGCGATGCTGCAGCCATTGCCCGCAGCGGCAAGGTCGCGGCAGTTGAATACATGGGGGCGGATACGATTGTCACGCTGCTCGTCGACGCGAGCAGTCGCATGGCCATGCGCTTGCCGGGCGCCTCGGGTATCCGGGTCGGTGACGCGCTCTGCGTTCACTGGGCGCAGAATGACGAGAGCCAGTTCAACCTGGCGGGACGACGGGTGGACCAGGTGCAAGCAACAGACGGGTAGATTTGCCGGTTTGACGCTGAATTGGCGTCGTATCGAATTAACCAGAGCCACCAGGCTCGCTACATGAAGGAGATCAGAATGTCCAAGCTAAGTCGCAGAGCGTTTTCAGCGCTGGCAATGGCAACCGGCCTTGTTTCAGGAGCGGTATTCGCCGCCGACATGGAGGTGCGCATGTATTTCCCGGTGGCAGTGGGCGGGCCGGTAACGAAGATCATCGACGACTATGCCGCGGCCTTCGAGAAAGAGAACGCGGGCATCAAGATCAAGCCAATCTATGCCGGTGATTACCAGCAGACCGTGGCCAAGGTCCTGACTGCCATCAAGGGGGGCGACACGCCAGAAACAGCCATCCTCCTGGCCGCCGATATTTTTCTGCTGACCGATGAAGATGTTGTTGTGCCGATCGAGGATTTCGTGAAGACCGCGGATGACAAGGCATGGATGAATACCTTCTATCCCGCTTTCATGGAGAACGCCAAGCTGAAGGGAAAGACCTACGCGATCCCGTTTCAGCGCTCCACCCCTGTGCTCTACTGGAACAAGGACGCGTTCAAGGCAGCCGGGCTCAATCCTGACAATGGGCCTGCGACCTGGGCCGAAATGCGCGACATGGCGAAGAAGCTGACGAAGAAGGATGCGTCGGGCGCCACGATCCAATGGGGCATCCAGATCCCGTCTGACGGCAATACGGCCTGGTTGTTCACCGGCATGACGACAGGCGCCGGGGCCCGGTTGACCAATGCCGACGGCAACAAGGTGGCGTTCGACGATCCGAAGGTCATCGAGGCGGTCCAGAACTGGTACAACCTGTCGAAGGTCGATGGCGTGCAGCCCCCCGGGTTGATCGCCTGGGGCGCTACGCCGCAGGACTTTCTCCAGGGGAAGGCAGCGATGATCTGGCACACCACCGGCAATCTCACCAACATCAAGACCAACGCGAAGTTTCCCTTCGGTGTGTCCTATCTTCCCGGCATCCGGCAGAACGGCGCACCGACGGGTGGGGGCAATTTCTATATCTTCAAGGGCGTGCCCAAGGACAAGCAGGAAGCCGCCTTCAAGTTCATCAAGTGGATGACGACACCTGCGCGGGCGGCAGAGTGGTCTGTCAAGACCGGTTATGTGGCGACATCCGCTGCCGCCTACGACACCCAGGCGATGAAGGACTACACGGCCGGCTTTCCCCAGGCGATCGTTGCGCGCGACCAGCTCAAGTTCGCGGTGTCGGAACTCACGACCCACGAGAACCAGCGCGTCGCCAAGGTGTTCAACGACGCGCTGCAGGCTGTCATGACCGGGTCCAAGCCTGCTGATGTGGCGCTCAAGGACGCGCAGCGCGAAGGCGAGCGCATCCTGAAGGACTTCAAGTAACGCCTCCATGACGGGCACAGGATGAAAGGGGCCCGCAACACGGTTCACGCCTGGCTGCTGGTTTTGCCGGCGTGTGCCCTGTTGGCGACGTTCACGCACATCCCGATCATCGCGACCTTCGTCCACAGCTTCTACTCGACACCGAAGCCGCGGCGGCCGTCGCGCTTCGTAGGGTTCGACAACTACGAGGCCATGCTGGCCGACCCGATCTTCTGGAAGTCGCTGTGGAACAACCTCTTGTACGCTGGCGTCTCGGTGCCGATTTCCATCTCGCTCGCGCTGGTGATGGCGTTGTTTGTCAACGGCAAACTCAGGGGCAACGGCGCCTTGCGGTTGGCCTATTTCACGCCTACCGTGCTGCCGATGATCGCCGTCGCGAATATCTGGCTGTTCTTCTACAACCCGCAGTACGGGCTGGTCGACCAGCTCCTGAAGCCGTTCGGTGTGGTCGGCGTCAACTGGCTCGGTTCGCAAGGCTCGGCGCTCTGGTGCCTGATCGTGGTGGCGATCTGGAAGGAGGCCGGGTTCTTCATGATCTTCTACCTGGCGGCGCTGCAGCAGATTTCTCCGGACCTGAAGGAGGCTGCGGCCATCGAGGGCGCGAGCCGCTGGACATTCTTCTGGCGCATCAGTTTTCCGCTTCTGATGCCGACCACGCTGTTCGTGATGATCAACGCCGTCATCAATGCCTTCCGTCTGGTGGACCACATCTTTGTGATGACCGGCGGTGGGCCGGACAACGCAACTTCGGTGCTGCTGTTTCAGATCTATGTCGTCGGCTTCAAATTCTTCGACCAGGCTTACGCCGCGACATTGACCATCGTGCTGTTGCTCATCCTCTGTTTCATCGCCATCGGGCAGTTCCTGCTGGCGGACAAGCGGGTCCACTACCAATGAGCGCCGCCGGGTCGCCCCAAGGCGCGAAGGCCCCCTCGGGGCTGAGCCCCGCGGCTCCCAGTCTGCCTGCGCAGACTGGGACGGGGCGAAGGGTCGCAGCCTCCGGCTGCGGCACGTCCTGCGCAGCACTTGCGTCATCGGCCGCCGCCGATGCCGGGGAAGTGGCAGGCGTGGGGGCAATGAACCGGCGGGCGGCTCCCAGGGCGCATGGCACCGCAGCGCTTTGCGTGCAGGCTAGCCTATGAGCATGGTCGACAGCAAGAGCCTGCCGGGCGAGATCATCGAGACGATCGCCGCGTGGCTGTTGGGGTTCCTGTGGCTGCTGCCCCTGCTGTTTGCGGTCTGGACCGCCTTCCACCCCAGCGCCTACGTCGCCAAGTTCGACCTGTTTGCGCCGGTCACATTGCAGAATTTCTCGACCGCCTGGGAAGCTGCGCCGTTTGCCCGCTATTTTCTCAACACCACGCTGCTTGTCACGGGCATTCTGGTTGCGCAGTTCATTCTGTGCACTCTGGCCGCATTTGCGTTCGCGCGTTTCGAGTTCAAGGGTCGCGATACCCTCTTCATGGTGGTGCTGGTGCAGCTCATGGTCGCACCGGACGTGTTGCTGCTGGAAAACTACATCACCATTGGCAAGCTTGGCCTGGTCGACACACTGCCCGCGGTTGCGCTCCCGTATCTCGCTTCGGCCTTCGGGATATTCCTGTTGCGGCAGACTTTCAAGGCCATTCCGAAGGACTTCGAGGAGGCGGCGCGGGTGGAGGGCTGTTCGACACTCGGGGTGCTCTGGCGGGTTTACGTGCCGCTGGGAAAACCGATCTATCTTGCCTACGGGCTGGTGCTGGTCAGCTTTCACTGGAACAACTTCCTTTGGCCGCTGATCATTACCAACTCGGTCAATACGCGGCCGTTGACAGTTGGCCTTGCCATTTTTGCGTCCGTCGAGCAGGGCATCGACTGGTCGATCATCTGTGCCGCGACACTCATGACCTCGGGCCCTTTGCTGATTGCGTTCCTGCTGTTTCAGCGGCAGTTTGTGCAGAGCTTCATGCAGACCGGCATCAAGTAGACAAGGCCCACCCCTATGAAACTGATCACCTGGAATGTGCAATGGTTCTGCGGCCTCGACGGCGTGGTGAGCGTCGAGCGTGTCGTCGACGAGGCGCGCGCGATGGCCGACTTCGACCTGTTGTGCCTGCAGGAAGTCGCGGTCAACTACCCGTACCTCCAGGGCAACGCGGGCTTCGATCAGGTGGCGCGCCTGCGCGCGCTGTTGCCCGGCTTCGAGTTGTGTTTTGGCGCCGCCGTCGATGAACTGGGGCGCGACGGCCAGCGCCAGCGCTTCGGCAACCTGGTCGCCACCCGGCTGCCGCTGGCACAAGTCCAGCATCACCCCTTGCCCTACCCGGCGCACGAGGGCGTGCGGTCGATGCCGCGCATGTGCACCAGCGCCACCGTCGTGACGCCGTTCGGCCCGCTGCGCGTGATGGCGACCCACCTGGAGTTCTACTCCGATCGGCAGCGCCTGGCGCAGGCGCAGGCGCTGGTGCAGCTGCATGCCGAGGCCTGTCTGCAGGCGGCGCATCCGCCGCTGGACGACGATACCGGTCAGCCGTTCCAGAACAAAGTGCATACCGCCAGCGCGGTGTTGTGCGGCGACTTCAATTTCGACAAGACCGACCCCGGGTACCGTGCCGTTCAGCACCTGCCGGCACCACGCGCGACCCGGCTCGACGACGCCTGGCACCTGGTGCACGGCGGCACGCCGCACGATCCGACCTTCCGGTTGTTCGACCGGCGTTACGGACCCGAGCCGATCTGCTGCGATTTCGTGTTCGTGAGCGAAGACCTCAAGCCGCGCGTCCAGCGGCTGGAAGTCAATTTGCTCAGCCGCGCGTCCGACCACCAGCCGATGCTGCTCGAGCTGTGCTGAACGCCGCCGCGGCGACTCTTGTCGCGCAGCGTGCAGGCCACGGTCCCGACGCCGCTACGTGTCATCGTTGTGCCCTGGGTCAAAGTGACGATCTTGAGCGCGCGGTGTAGCGCTTCCTGAAAGCTGCATTGAGCGGCGCATTGCCTTGTGCATGGCTCGCCGGGCGGCATGCCGAGGCTGCCAGCCGGCGCCGGTTGGCGGCCCGGCGGTCGGCCCGTGCGACCGCGCTTGTCTCAATTTGAGAAATTCTGGGGTGTTGGCTTCGGCTTATTAGGGTTATCCCTAGGTTCAAACTCCCGGCATGCTTCAACAATGCTTGGGTACTTCATTTCATAGGCAAGGCACTTCATAGGTGCCGCTACCCACAGGAGAGACACATGCAAAAGGTGTTGCACATCAACCCGGACAAATGCACCGGCTGTCTGCAGTGCGAGATGGCTTGTTCGTTCGATAACTACGGCACGTTCGCCACTGCCAAGTCGCGCATCAAGGTGTTCGACTTTCACCATACCGGCAAGAAGGTCCCCTACACCTGCACCCAGTGCGACGAAGCCTGGTGCCTGCATGCCTGCCCGGTAGAGGCCATTTCCCGGGACACGGTGACCGGCGCTGTCGTGGTCAACGAAGCCACCTGCGTCGGCTGCAAGGTCTGCACCATCGCGTGCCCGTTCGGCACCATCAATTACGTGGAAGAAACCGGCAAGGTCCAGAAATGCGACCTGTGCGGCGGCGAGCCGGCCTGTGCCGATGCCTGCCCGACCGGCGCCATCACCTTTATCGACGCCAACTGGACCGGACTGGGCAAGATGGCGCAATGGGCTGACAAGCTCGGCAACCAGCCGTCGGCGGCTTAAGGAGAAACATCATGTCATGGACTGGAAAGATCCTTCGCGTCAACCTGACCACCGGCACCATCAAGGTCGAGCCGACCAACATGGAGTGGGCGCAGGCCTACATCGGTTCGCGCGGCCTGGGCACCAAATACCTGGTGGAGGAGGTCGACGCCAAGGTTGACCCGCTCTCGGCCGACAACAAGATCATCTGGGCCACCGGCCCGCTGACGGGCACCATGGCCAGCACCGGCGGGCGCTACACCGTCATCACCAAGAGCCCGCTGACAGGGGCGGTAGCCTGCTCCAATTCGGGCGGTTACTGGGGTGCCGAGTTCAAGATGGCCGGCTGGGACATGCTGATCTTCGAAGGCAAGTCGCCCAAGCCGGTGTACCTTTACGTCAATGACGACCAGGTCGAACTGCGCGACGCCGCCCACCTGTGGGGCAAGAGCGTCTGGGAAACCGAGGAGATGCTCAAGAAGGGCCTGCAGGACCCGCTCACGCGCGTGTCGAGCATCGGCAAGGCGGGCGAGAACGGCGTGTTGTTCGCCAGCGTCGTGAACGACCTGCACCGTGCCGCCGGCCGCTCGGGCGTGGGGACCGTGATGGGCAGCAAGAACCTCAAGGCGATCGCGGTGCGCGGCACCAAGGGCGTGGGCAACATCAGGGACCCCAAGGCCTTCATGAAGGCGGTGGCCGCCGGCAAGAAGATATTGGCGGAAAACGGTGTCACCGGCCAGGGCCTGCCCGCATACGGCACCCAGGTGCTGATGAACGTGATCAACGAAACCGGTGCCCTACCGACGCGCAACCACCGCGACAACCAGTTCGAAGGCGCCAAGGACATCTCGGCCGAAGCCATGGCCACCCCGCGCAAGAGCGACGGCAAGAAACACCTGGTGACCAACCAGGCCTGTTTTGGCTGCACCATCGCGTGCGGTCGCATCAGCAAGATGGACGAGAACCATTTCACCATCGTCAACAAGCCGCAGTACCGCGGCGCCAATGGCGGCCTCGAATACGAAGCCGCCTGGGCCCTGGGTGCGGCCAACGGCGTGAACGACCTCGAAGCGCTGCAGTACGCCAACATGCTGTGCAACGAAGAAGGTATCGACCCGATCAGTTTCGGCGTCACCGTTGGCGCAGTGATGGAGTTGTATGACCTGGGTGTGCTGACCAAGGAGCAGGTCGGGATCGAAGCCAAGTTCGGCTCGGCCCACGCGCTCGCGTTCCTGACCGAGGAAACCGTCAACGGCCGCGGCTTCGGCAAGGAAATCGGCCAGGGGTCCAAGCGCCTGACCGCGAAGTACGGA
>JANLQZ010000198.1:0-1850 GCA_031368125.1 Betaproteobacteria bacterium | reverse complement strand
GACGGATTTTTGTCGCCTTCCCAGTTCAGCGGGCCCAATACGCCTTCATTGAACTTGGCGGCTTCTTCCAACACCGCTTGCGCGGTGTCGAAACCGGCATCTTCGAAGCCAGGCATCTGCGCCACCTGGTCGATGTTGGCGAGATGCTGGATGTCGAACAACATGTCCTTGATCGGCGCAACGTAGCTCATGGGACCTCCTGATGCGAAGACGCGGTTCCGTTGCCAGCTGCTGCGCGTTGCGCCGGAACCAAAAAAGCCGTTCTTCCTGAACTGTGGGTCGAAGAAGAACGGCTGTTGAAAACGGGTGCACCGCGCGACCAGGCACGCGGCGCAGTACCCGGGCGCTTCGACTACAGCGCGGCCACGAGCTCCGGCACCGCGACGAACAAGTCGGCCTCGAGCCCATAGTCGGCCACGCTGAAGATCGGAGCCTCGGCATCCTTGTTGATCGCGACGATCACCTTGCTGTCCTTCATGCCGGCAAGGTGCTGGATTGCACCACTTATGCCGCAGGCCACGTACAACTGCGGTGCCACGATCTTGCCGGTCTGGCCCACCTGCCAGTCGTTGGGCGCGTAACCGGCGTCCACGGCGGCGCGCGAAGCACCCATGGCAGCACCGAGCTTGTCGGCCAGCGGCGTCATCACCTCGGCAAACTTTTCGGCGCTTCCCAATGCCCGCCCGCCGCTGACCACGATCTTCGCGGCGGTCAGTTCCGGACGGTCGTTGCGGGCGATCTCGCTGCCGATGAAGGTGGCCTTGGCGCTCGCCGCGACCGCCGCCACCGACTCGACTGGCGCCGAACCACCGGTCGCCGCGGCGGGATCGAAACCGGTGGTACGCACGGTCAATACCTTGACCGCGTCCAGGCTCTGCACCATGGCGATGGCATTACCGGCGTAGATCGGGCGCTCGAAGATATCGGGGCTGTCGACTTTGGTGATATCGGAAATCTGACCCACATCGAGCTTGGCCGCCACCCTGGGCGCGATGTTCTTGCCCGAGGCGGTGGCTGCAAACAGGATGTGGCTGTAGGCGGAGGCAATCGCCAGCACCTGGGCCGATACGTTTTCCGCCAATCCATGGGCGAAGCCCGGGTCTTCGGCGTGCAGCACCTTGGCCACACCCGCGATCTGGGCCGCCGCCGCAGCGGCCGCGCCGGCATTGGAGCCGGCGACCAGCACATGGACGTCGCCACCACATAACGCGGCGGCAGTGACCGTGTTGAGCGTCGCCGGCCGGATGGTGGTGTTGTCGTGTTCGGCAATTACGAGTGTGGTCATGTCAGATTACCTTTGCTTCGTTCTTGAGTTTTGCAACCAGTGTCGCGACATCCGGAACCTTGATGCCGGCGCTGCGCTGCGGTGGCTCCTTGACGCTGAGGGTCTTCAGGTGCGCCTTGATGTCCACGCCGAGGTCGGCCGGCTTGTAAATGTCCATCTGCTTCTTCTTCGCCTTCATGATGTTGGGCAGCGTGACGTAACGCGGCTCGTTCAGGCGCAGGTCGGTGGTAATCACGGCCGGCAGGCTCAGGGCGATGGTTTCCAGGCCACCATCCACCTCGCGCGTCACGCGGACCTGGCCGTCGGCCACTTCGACCTTGCTGGCAAAGGTCGCCTGCGGCAGGTCGCACAGGGCGGCCAGCATCTGGCCGGTCTGGTTGCAGTCGTCGTCGATGGCCTGCTTGCCGAGTATCACGAGGCCGGGCTGCTCCTTCTCGAACAGCGCCCTGAGCAGCTTGGCGACCGCCAGTGGCTGCAGTTCTTCGGTCGTCTCGACCAGGATCGCGCGGTCTGCGCCGATCGCCATTGCTGTGCGCAGCGTCTCCTGGCATTGCGTCACGCCGCA
>JANLQZ010000196.1:0-4294 GCA_031368125.1 Betaproteobacteria bacterium | reverse complement strand
ACGGGTGGCGTGATCCAGGTCTTCATGCGTCACGCCGGAGGTCAATGCCCCAACGAACTTGCGCCACGCCAGGTCCGGTTCAGCCAAAGTAAAGCCGTAGAAAATATTGCCGCCATTGTCCTTGCCGCGGATCGCCATCGCACGCACGGTCGACGTCTCGTGGCTCCCCAACTGGATGGTCGCGTCTCCCCATTGCCTGGTCGGAATGTGCGCCTTGGAGTGCGCCAGAAATCCGAAGTTCGACAACTCCACCACGCGCAGCGTCGCCACCTCCGCCCGTCCGTCCACCTGCACCAGGAAGTTCCCCGGGCATTTGAGTGAGTAACGCTGGTGTTGACGCAAATGTTTTCCGTCCGCGGGGCTCTCCTCTATCGTCGGTAGCATTTTCTGGTGCTCCGGCAGGTTGTAGATGGAGTGCAACAGCATCTTTTCCCGCATGCTCAAGTTCTCGAAAACCTTTGTGCGCTGATTGAAGAAGTAGTCCAGCAATTCGCTTGTCATCACCGGGTCGTTGGTGGTGTAGTACCTGCGGTTCGGGAGCCTCGTGTTGGGAAGCTTTAGCTTGGTGAAATAGGCGTACAGGTTCTTGCGCGGTTTCTTGTCTCCATAAGTCTTCTTGTATTTCCGCGGGGCGGTGCGCAGGTCGAGTGACGCACCGACCGCCGGAGCACCATTGGCGAAATCGTAGTTGGCGACCTCGTTTTCAGTCAGCCGATTGAAGAACAGCAGCGACTCGTACATCTCGATCCGCGCCGGATGCACGGCAATCACCAGGTGACGAGTGTCAAAGAAAGTGGTGCAGTATTCATACATGAACTTCATCAGCGGAAACAGGATGGCACCACCGGTTTTTCTGAAGTCCGGATGAACTGCCAGCGCCGATACTTCAGCAATCTTGCCGCCGCGCGCGCGGATTTCCTTCAGGTCAAATATTGCCTGCAGCGGAAAACCAAAGACGCTTTCGCGAATCAGCGAAAGTGTGCCAACCACCTCGCCGTCAAACTTTGCACATAGGGTGGTTGTGGTCGGCAAGGCATGGTAGATCGTTGCGCGCAGGCCCGACGGCGCCGGCTTCATGAATCCGCTGCTGACGTAGGCGTCATGCAGCAACTTGAAGCACTCCTCCAGTTCCTCCTGGGTTTCGGCAATCTTGAGCACCAGGCGTTTGTCAGGCGCCGGATCACAGTCGACGAACGATCGGAAAATCGCAAACCGCACCGAGCGCGGGAACAGCGAGAACGCCCTGCGCAGGCCGTCACGCCACGCCTTTCTCACGTTGGCCGCGAGTGAGTGCTTCAACCGTGTCCTCCCCTTGCGCCCATCGGCATTGGCAAATTTCCGTGTTCAAGCCGGTAGGGCAAGAATCGCGTTATCGGCCGTACACATCCTCGAACCGCACAATGTCGTCCTCGCCCAGGTATGAACCCGATTGCACCTCGATCATCTCCAGCGGCACCCGGCCGGGGTTTTCCAGCCGATGCGTCGTGCCCAGCGGGATGAACGTGGATTCGTTCTCCGATACCAGGAAAGTCTGGTCGCCCTTGGTCACTTTGGCCGTGCCGCTGACCACGATCCAGTGCTCCGCCCGGTGGTGGTGCATCTGCAACGAGAGCGTACCGCCCGGCTTGACAACGATGCGTTTTACCTGGAAACGCGCCCCCGCATCCACGCTGTCGTACCAGCCCCATGGCCTGAATACCTTGCGGTGGATTTGCCCTTCGGAACGACCACGTTGTTTCAGTGTGTCCACAATCCTCTTGACGTCCTGCGTCCGGTCCTTGTGTACCACCAAAACGGCGTCAGGGGTTTCCACGACCACGATATCGCTCACCCCCACACACGCCACCAGTCGACCGTCGGCCAATGCGAGTGTGTTGCGGCAATCATGCAGCATCACGTCGCCCAACGCAACATTGCCCGCGTCATCTTTGGGCAGCACTTCCCACAAGGCATCCCAGGCGCCGACATCGGACCATCCGGCCTGCAGCGGGATCACCACGCCTATAGGCAGATTGCCGGCGGCGCGCACCGTGTCCCGGCTGATCGCGGTGATGCGCTCCATCACCGCGTAATCGATCGAGTCGCTCGGACATGCGGCAAAGACATCCCTCCCGACCCGCAAGAATTCGCCGTCGCGCGAACCACCCGCCCACGCGGCGTTGCAGGCGACCAGGATATCGGGCCGGCAGGCGCCAATCGCCGCCAGCCAGACGGAAGCGCGCATCATGAACAAGCCACTGTTCCACAGGTAGGAACCCTGTTCCAGGTATGTAGTAGCGGTTTGCAGATTTGGCTTTTCCACAAACCGCGCGATCAAGCGCGCATCAGTGGAACTGCCCCGATCGGCTCCCGCAAGATACTCGCCCGCCTGTATGTAGCCGTAGCCTGTTTCCGGAGAGTCTGGCGTGATGCCGAAAGTCACCACAAGACCCTCTTCGGCCAACGCGGCGCCAATGCCCACGACGCTGCGAAAAATGGCCGTGTCGGCGATCAAATGGTCCGCGGGCATCACCAGCAATACCGGGTCGGCACCGTCGCGCGCCGCGGCCAGCGCCGCCAATGTCAGCGCCGGCGCAGTGTTGCGCCCGGTGGGCTCGAGAACGATCGTGCCAGGCCGGTTCATCAGCCGCAGTTGTTCGGCAATGACGAAGCGGTACTCCTCGTTGCACACCACGATCGGTGGCGCGAGTTCGGCCCCGGTGATGCCCTCGGTGCGCCGCACCGTGGCTTGCAGCAGCGAGTCGTCACCGATCAACGCAAGCAATTGCTTGGGATATTTTTCGCGTGACAACGGCCACAGTCGGGTACCCGAGCCACCTGACAAAACGACGGGTTGAATCAGCATCCTGGCTTGCTAGAGTCGACCGGCATCTCAGCCGCGCGCATCGCCCCAGCGCAACTGCGCGTTGTCGTCACCTTGATAAAACGTGACGCCGTGGCGGTCGACGCAATACTGCGGCGAAACGATCATCTCGTCGAAACGCATACCCGCACCGATGCGCGTGTACTCGAACAGTATGCTGCGTGTCACCATGGCGCCGCTGCGCAATGTGGATCCATGTCCGATCCACGCCGGGCCTACGATACGCACGCCAGGCTCTATGCGAACGCTGGAGCCAATGTACACCGGACCCTGGATATTGACCTCATCCCAGGCAATCGAGGTATTCAGCCCGACCCAGATCCCGGGCTTGATTTCCCGGCCCGGCATGGTCAATTCGGCGATCTCTCCGCGTAACACGCGCTGAAGCACCGACCAGTAGTCGCTCACCCTGCCAATGTCGATCCAGTTGAAGAACCGGCTTTGCGCGTAGAACGGCAATTTCTCGGCCACCAGCTCGGGAAACAGCTGCGAGCCGATGTCGTACACCCTGCCCGAGGGGATTCGGTCCAGCACCGCCGGCTCGAAGATGTAGATGCCGGTGCTGGCCAGCGTGGATTTGGCCTCGGATGGGGCCGGCTTTTCCTGGAACGACAGGATCTTGCCGTCTTCCGCTGCCACGACGATGCCATAGTTCTGCACTTCGGCGAGTGGCACGTCGAGCGTCACGACACTGGCGATGGCACCCTTGCTTTTGTGCTCGTTCAACGCGGCACCGATGTCCAGGTCGATCAGGGCGTCCCCGCACAACACGATCGTGGTCTCATCGAAGAAGCCACTGAAGTCCTGGATCTGGCGCATGCCGCCGGCGGACCCGCGCGGTTTGGGCAGTATCTCGCCATGGTCGCGTCCGCCTTCGTAGGAGTAACCGATCTGCACGCCCCAGCGGTGGCCATCGCCAAAATACTGTTCGATCCGGTCATGGTGGAAAGCCACGTTCACCATGATCTCCACCACACCGTAACGCGCCAGCTGTTCGACCAGGTACTCCATCACCGGCTTGCCCAGGATCGGCACCATCGCCTTGGGCAGATCGTTGGTCAACGGGCGTACGCGGGTGCCTTGCCCCGCCGCGAGAATCATGCCTTTAGCCATTCCTGGTGTGCTCCCCTGGTCAAACCCTGCATCCGATATTCAACTGGTGGCAGCGCCGCGGTATCCCTGCGGGTTCTCGCTTTGCCAGCGCCAGGCGTCCACGCACATTGCCTGCAGGTCGCGGCTCGCGCGCCATCCCAGCAAAGCGGTTGCCCGGCCCGGGTCAGCGTAGCACGATGCGACGTCGCCTTCGCGCCGGGCCGCAACCCGGTACGGTACCGGTCTTCCGCTGGCCTGCTCGAAGGCGCGCAACATGTCGAGCACGCTGTACCCGACGCCCGTACCCAGGTTGATGGCATGGCATTCAGCGTGTTGCTG
>JANLQZ010000350.1:0-2306 GCA_031368125.1 Betaproteobacteria bacterium | reverse complement strand
TGGGAGCAGGCGCTGGGCGCCGAGGCGATGGAACTGCTGTCGAGTGGCAAGCCGGAGGTGTGGGATCTGCTTACCCGGCGCTTCGAGTCCCGCATCATCAACGCCGCGTTGGCGGTGACCAAGGGGCGACGCATCGAGGCGGCCCAGAAACTGGGCATCGGCCGCAACACCATCACGCGCAAGATCCAGGAACTGGGCCTGGACTAGGGCCGGCCCTGGCCGCGGCCTGGGGTGCTTCGCGCGTCAGGCCGCCAGTTCCCGCACCACCGGCGCATGGTCGCCGGGGCGTTCGTTTTTGCGCGGAGCCTTGTCGATGGTGCACGCCGTCACCACATCGGCCAGGCCGGCACCGCCAGGATATGGTCGATGCGCAGGCCCCGGTTGCGGCGAAACGCCAAGTCGCGGTAGTCCCACCAGCAGCAGCTTTTGGGCGGCTGCTCGAACAGGCGGTGGGCGTCGGTCGGGCCCAGCGCCACCAGGGCTCGCAGCTGGTGGCGTTCTTCTTCGGTGCAGCGGGTGGTGTCCTTCAGCGCCACCGTGTCCTACGCGTCGACGTCATCGAAGGTGATGTTGTAGTCGCCCATAAGCACCAGCTTGGGGTGCTGCGCCAGTTCGGTGCGCACCCAGTTGAACAGGCCATCGAACCAGCGAATCTGCCCGTCTTGCTTGTCGCCTCCCGGGCTTCTCCTATTTCATCCTGGACCACCGCGTCCTACACTCGCGACGGGCCACAACAGGAGACGACATGGAGCCTTCATCAACCCACTTGCAGCAGCTCCTGCGCCAGGTGCGGCGCGTCGACGACCGCCAGCAGCTGGCCGAACTCCTGTCCCGTTATGGGATGGCCGTCGATGACCGGGACTTCGACACCATTGGCCGCCTGTTCGCGCCCGACGGGGAGTTCCACGGGATCAAGGGGCGCCAGCAGATCGTCGACTACTATCGCGCGCGCACGTCGACGTTCACCACCAGCTCGCACTACGCCCTGACATCGCATGTCGATTTCGCGTCCGACGACCTGGCCAGCGGGGTCGTCAATGCGCATGCCGAGTTGTGCATCGGCGGCAAGACGGTGCGCATGGCACTGCGCTACCTCGACACCTATGTGCGCAGCGCACCGGGTTGGGTGTTCCAGCGGCGTTTGTTGAAGTTTCGTTATGTGTTGCCATTCGATGCCGTCGCCGACGGCCTCGACGATCCATGGCGCGTGCGCTGGCCGGGCTCCGCGCCGCGGCTTGCCGATTTGCCTGACACGCTGCAAACTTACATCGACAGCCGAAACGTGGCCATCACCGCGGCCCCGCCGCCCAACGCCTGACCCCGTCTGACGACCTGCTCTGAAGGAGATACCATGCCGAGACTGCGATCGCTGACACTCGATGAATTCGATCCGGAGCTTCGCGCGATGCTCCAGGCCGACCAAAAAAGCGAACGCGAGATGCGCCCCACCAGCGTGCGCGCACACCACCCGGAGTTCGCCAAGGCCTACGTGCGCTTCACTGCCGCGTTCAAGGAGCACGCGGTGTTGCCGACCCGGCTGCGCGAACTGGTGCGTTTGCGCATCGCGTTCCACAACCAGTGCCGAAGCTGCATGGCGATGCGGTACGCCGACGCCGTGGATGCCGGTGTTTCAGAAGACCTGGTGTGCTCGCTCGAGAAGCCGCTTGAGGCGCCCAACCTGACCGACGCCGAGCGCGTGGCCCTGCGTTATGCCGACCTGCTGGCCACCAACCACCTCGCCATTGGTGATGCGCTTTATGCCGAACTGTCCCAGCATTTTTCCGCAAAGCAGATCGTCGAGCTTGGATCCTGGTGTGCCATTTGCGTCGGCTTCGGCCGTCTTTCTGCCACATGGAACATGGTGGAGGACTTGCCCGCGCGGTTTCAGGCCGTCGGCGATGCGCCCGTCACACCCTGGGGACCGGATGCCTGGGTCACGCAGGTATCGCCCAAGACCCACTGACCAGCGCGCGCCAGCGGTCCCTGTGCCGGGGCACCGATCGATGGGCTGAGATGTGTTGGGCGTTCCATTCGTGTATGAAGAACTGCGGTTTCGAGAATGGCCGCCCACGCGTCACGGCAACGCGCAAGGTGCGGCCATGGGTACGCCGCTGCTGCCATACTCCAACGCGCGGGCGGGTCGGAGTTCAGCCAGTGCGAAGCACTCGTTGGCGCTGGCTGAGCGCGTTGTCCCGATACGCGTAAGGAGCATCTGTGGGTAGCCTGTTGAGCAATTTGCGCCTGGCCACGCTGCCGCCGGCGGCCGAGCATCTGCGCGCCGACGTGCGCGAGTTTCTGGCATCGGC
>JANLQZ010000342.1:0-3565 GCA_031368125.1 Betaproteobacteria bacterium | reverse complement strand
GAGCGCATCGTGGACACGCTGGTCGGGGAGCAGTTGCCGCGGATCTGCTGACGGAACCACAACCAGCCAGGACGCGCGCCTCAACGCTGCTGCGAAGTCTGGCCGACCTGCGCGATGTGTTTGCCGAGGAAGACCCACCGGACCGCCGGTCAGTTGCTGTCGTAACCGATCTTCTTTGCGCATGTGCACGATCTGTCGGCGACGTGCCCCTACAAGTGACCGCACTGTCGCCACTGTGGCGGAAGGATGGACGCAGTGGTCTTGCGGTGGTTCGCAACCTCGGCGGACACGTCTACAAATCTTCATCGCCTTCGCGTGGCGCCGCACCGCCCTTGCGTTTGAGAATGCGCTTGAATGCGGTCAGGTCGGCGCGCGATTTGCGCTCGGAAAAATAAGCGGCGGTGCTCAGCACGGCGAGTTTTTCCGCCACTGCTGTGACGACAAACTGGTTCATGCTGGTGCCTTCGCTCTTTGCCATTTTTTCAACGGCGGCCTTGATCGAGCGAGGCAGGCGCAGCGGGTAGGTGGCGGTATCACTCATGCTTCATCCTTTCAACAATGCCAGTGCTTCGCGCGGTAACAATAGATCGACTCCAAACTGGGCGGCGGCGGTGCCGAAATCGCGCATGTTGAAGGTGACAACGGCCTGCGCCTGGCCATTCACCGCCGCTTCGAGCACCATCTCGTCACCCGGATCGCGCAGTTGCGGGCGCCAGAGATAGTGCGTTTCTACCGGTTTTACCAATGCAGCGATGGCGTCCAGAAAGATGCCCACCTCTTTCTGGGTCAACCCCGCGGTTGTCCGGTGTGCGCTACGCGAGCACACTGCCTCGTACTCCAGCATCAAGGCCACGTTGGCGCACAGCGTCAAGCGCTGATCCAGCGCCGCCAACAGCAATGCAGCCGAGGCGCCGCTTGGGCTGCGCATGCCGGCGACGACAACATCGGTGTCAAGAACCAGTCGCATGCGAAAACATATCACATCACCGGCGATGTTATGCATGACGCCTTGTGCCTATGGCACGCGCACCCAATGTGCCTACCCCGGGGTCAGCCCAGAAAAACACGGACCAAAAGCAGGCTGCACGCAAAAGCCGCAGCCGGCCGGCCCTGTTTGTTGCTGTTCGTACCAATCACGCGCGTCAACCAACTCATTGCTGGCGACTTCGGCAAAGCGAATTTTCACTATCGGCTGCCAAAAACCGCTTCGAATGAAAGTGTTTTCATGCGCCCTTCATCACACGCCCGCGCCCTGTGCAAGGCTTCTTCCACCCAGATGCGTTCAATTTCAGCGTCGGGCTTGTCGAGGCTTTGCATGATTCGCTCTGCAACCTCGTAGCGCTCTGCCGCCTTCAAATGCAGTGCCAAATCAACGATTTCGGATATGCCCATGATCTTCTCCTTCCAACAGAAATCGCGCGACACATTGCCATTGTGGCACCCTCAAGATTGCCGGCGCTGGCTTGGAAAGGATGGGCAACCCAATCGCATGAGCCCGAGTATCGCAGCCGTGACCATCGTCAAAATCTCCACATTGCACACGGCGACCTGAGGTCTGGCAATCGCAGAATCATGGGTCGCCGGGCGCCCGAACTCTTGAGCTTCTTGGCTGCACCACCGGCCTATCGTTATGTGCCGGAACATGCCGCATTCCATATGGCTGCGTTTGCCAACAGGTATTGAGCGGTCCGGCCAATTCAATTTCTGCTCCGCCCGTAGCTTGGAATGCGGTGTTGGTGGCGCACAACCAATACGCGGATTGTTTCACCGGTCTGTTTGTAGATGACCGAATAGGGGAAGGTGCGCAGCGGATAAATGCGTCGCAGGTAGTCGACCGGAGTGCCAAAATCAGGGTTCTCAACAAGCAACGCGGCAACACGTTCAAACTCATCAAGGAACCGGGTCGCGACGAGGGGGCTGGCTACTTGTCTGTAGAACCCAAGAGCGTCCGCCAAATCCTGGGACGCTCCTGGATGGAACGAATACCTCACTTGAGTGCAGCGCGCAACTTTGCCATGACCACGTCTGCGGGAATCGGCTCTACGGCACCTGATTCGATCTCCGCATCTCTTCGTCGTGCTTCCTGCGCCCATGCTTCCTCCATTTCACGGTCTGCATCAAGGCTAGTGATCAGACGGTCCAGCAAGTGGGAGCGGTCGGCTGAGGGGAGGCGCAAAACCTCTGCTTCGAGGGTGTCAAGGGGTGTGGTCATGGTCTATCCAAAACTTGGGTACACCTTTCGGTGTACGACGGGCGTGGTTTGTCTGTTTGGCTCGCGAGACGGGGCATGCGGCTTCACCCTGGCACCTGCGAGCAACGGACTCATCTCTTGATTACCTCTACAGAGTTCTTGTCAAGACTCAGGTATTTGTCGACGAGATCGGTGAAGTTGTCATACTTGTCTTTCCTTGTTGCCTCAAGTATCAGCACGATAACTTTGCACTGATGTTGAAGATGTCTGGCAAGCTGACCGAAAAGCCGATCATATTCGGCAAGGTCTGGATCTTTTTTGAGCTCAATCGCGAATTGTTTACCGACTAGCAAATCGTATTTGCTTTCGCCGAATTCCTCGTTCAACTTGTGTTTTAGCGACTCCAGGTGTTTTCGTAACTCGATTTTGTATTCTGCTTCACTGTTCCGCCGCCGGGCGGGTGCCCAGTCCCTCACATCCTTGATCAACCGCGAGAAATCTGCGCTTCCCTTTTCCGGCCTGTTGGCCCTCGACATTTCCGACAATGCAATGACTTCAATGGCTTTGTCGAAGCCGGAAACCGTTTTTACCGCGACCCATTCCATAAACTTTGCCGGCAGCTCGGACCATTTCATGTTGTGGGGTTTTCCACGCAGGCCGCTCGCGGTGGGCTTCAGGCCACGCTGATCCCACTCGGGATAGGCGGGGCAGAGGCCAAGTTCAATCACGAGGTTGCCATACTGACGCATGATGGTTGCCAAGGGCATCCGTTCAAAAGGAAGTTTGTTCGGGGCGTCGCCGGCTGCATCCTGGAGTTTCGTGCAGGCAGAAGTTCCAAAAAGCTTGGCAAGGCGGCGTTCATCAATGCCAGCATATTTCAAAAACTCGGCGGACTTCGGTATGCAGCCAACCCTGCTCAGCTTGAACTCTTGATATTTTTGAACACATGATTCTTTGGTAGGCATCCGCCCTATTCCCATAGTGAAGTTCTTTATGAACGATAGCATTGGAGTCCGCCTTTGCGCAACGCTCTTCGTTCTCAGTACGGGGCGGTACCGGTGACGGGCTGTCGCCGCGAGGCGGCGCCGTACATCGCGCGCGCTGTGGCGGGGTGCATGGGGCAGTGCCAGCGTGGGCTGGGTGCCGCAATATCTCTTGCGATGGTCGGCGGCGCACCACCAACTTGGGGAATACATCTGCGCTACAACGTCTATGTCCAGAGCTCGCCCGACCGTTCGCCGCACTCGGAAGCACGACCGGCGCAGCCCGACCCACGGCGCGTGTGCATCGCCGATCTACCCGTTCACCAGTCGGTGCGTTGATCGAGCGCGTCGTCGGGTGCGGTCGGGGCTGATTCATCCCAGTGCGGTTCGA
>JANLQZ010000317.1:0-2578 GCA_031368125.1 Betaproteobacteria bacterium | reverse complement strand
GGATTTCGTCAAGCGGTTCAAGTTCAAGGGCCCGGTTTTCCAAATTTCCGCCCTTAGCCACGAGGGTTGTGAGGCGTTGGTGAAGGCGGTTTACAAGCACATCAAGGCCCAGCAGGTAACGGAGCAGCCACCGGTCGAGTTGGATCCGCGTTTTTCTCCGGACGCGCTGGCCTGAACATTGCGCGTTCGCCGAACCAGGTCGGGCGCGCCTGAAGAGCAAGCAAGACAAGCCCACATGAACACGGAAAACGCAACAGCGGTGGTGAAGGACGCAAAACGCATCGTGGTCAAGGTGGGATCGAGCCTCGTGACCAACGAGGGCCGTGGACTGGACGAGAACGCGATCGGCGAGTGGAGCCGCCAATTGGCTATTCTGGTGCGCGGCGGCCGCGAGGTCATCATGGTCTCGAGCGGTGCGATCGCCGAGGGCATGAAGCGCTTGGGCTGGGCGGTGCGCCCGCACGAGGTGCACGAATTGCAGGCCGCCGCCGCCGTGGGACAAATGGGCCTGGCGCAGATGTACGAGTCCAAGCTGCGTGAAAACGGCCTCGGCAGCGCGCAGGTGCTACTGACACATGCCGATCTGGCCGATCGGGAGCGTTACCTTAACGCGAGATCTACCTTGTTGACTTTGCTCAAGCTCGGAGTCGTGCCGGTCATCAATGAAAACGATACAGTCGTCAACGACGAGATCAAGTTCGGTGACAACGACACCTTGGGAGCGTTGGTCGCCAATCTGGTCGAAGCGGATGTGCTGGTGATCCTGACGGACCAAAAGGGTCTTTATACGGCGGACCCGCGTCGCGACCCGCTTGCGAAGTTCGTCCATCAGGGCAAAGCCGGCGATGTGGCGCTCGAGTTGATGGCTGGTGGCGCCGGATCCAGTGTCGGGCGCGGTGGAATGCTCACGAAAATCCTCGCCGCGCGGCGCGCTGCCGGTTCCGGTGCCTCGACTGTCATTGCATGGGGCAGGGAGCCGGAAGTGTTGCACCGCTTGTGTCAGGGGGAGTCGATTGGGACCCTGCTTGTGGCACAAACCCAGAAAACACAGGCGCGCAAGCAGTGGATTGCCGACCATCTTCAGTTGCGCGGGTCTGTGACCGTCGATGACGGCGCCGCAGCCAAACTGCGCGATGAAGGCAAGAGCCTGCTACCGATCGGCATGACCGCTGTGGAGGGTGAGTTCGCGCGCGGCGATGTGATCGCGGTGCGCGAGCACTCCGGCGTCGAGATTGCCCGTGGGCTTGCAAACTACTCCAGCTTCGAGGCGCGCATGTTGTGCCGAAAGGCTTCGAGCGAGATCGAGCGTTTGCTGGGCTATGTTGCCGAACCGGAGATGCTGCACCGGGACAACCTCGTCCTGACGCGGTAGGCTCCCGTCTTCAATGAGTTCATCGGCGCGCGTTGTCCGCGGACGGATTCTTCAGACGACTGATGATGGCAAGCGGCGACTGGGCAGTTGCAGCCCGTCCATCACACGCTCCTTGCCGCGCGAACGCAAGCGCATGCATCGAGGGCTGATTGCCATTTAGTGGTTTCCATTGCGGGTCGACGACCGGGCTCCAATGGCCGGAGGCGCCGTAGCGCGCATAAGTCTTGACTTCGCCCGTGAGGCAACGAACGCCCTCGTACATGGCGTTGATATTTCCGCCCGCCGAGCTTGCAACCATCACATAACGAACGATGCCGTCATCTGTGATGCGCAGGCTTTCAGGGTCAACGCCAAATTTGACGGAGATATGGCGTGGCATTTCGATCGCAACGAGCCCGTCAGTCTTGAAGGCGGGTGGTGGCGGGACGTCGATTTCCTTCCAGTCCGGGTCCACGTCAGCGAGTTGGGCTGCGGCAATGCCTGCCCAAAACACCAGGCCCAAGGTCACCAACGCCCTAGCCAGCATGGGAATCGCCGGTTGCATCCTGGGACTGGTTGGTCTGCGGGTCGGGTTCGAATACCGCGCCCGGCGGCAATTCGAAGGACGCGCCCGGCATTGGCTCGGAGCCCGAATGGTGGTCGCGACCGCGGGTTCCATGGCGCAGGTACCGATTGCGCACGTCCGAGCGAGGCAGGTAACGCGCCAGCTCGGTCAGCGCCATTTCGTACACACCGCGCTTGAACTCGACGACCATGTCCAGTGGCACCCAGTAGTCGTTCCAGCGCCAGGCGTCGAACTCCGGATGGTCCGTAGCACGCAGGTTCAGGTCCCAGTCGTACCCGACCAGTTGCAGCAGATACCAGATCTGTTTTTGGCCTTTGTAATGCCCGCGCGCATCGCGGCGAATGTAGCGGTCTGGCACCTCGTAGCGCAACCAGTCCCGGGTGCGGGCGACCACGCAGACATGCTCCGGCTGGAGACCCACTTCTTCGTGAAGTTCTCGGTACATGGCCTGTTCGGGGGTCTCACCCCGGTCAATGCCACCCTGCGGAAACTGCCACGAATGGGTACGAATGCGCTTACCCCAGAAAACCTGATTCTTCTGGTTGAGCAGGACGATGCCGACGTTGGGCCGAAAGCCGTCCCGGTCAAGCATAATCAAACCCCAATTTCTAAACTGAGTCCATTATGCACAGCATGCGCTG
>JANLQZ010000190.1:0-2890 GCA_031368125.1 Betaproteobacteria bacterium | reverse complement strand
TCGAGCAGCGAGAGATGGTTCAAGCTCAGCTGGTTGATCAGGCGCCAGGCCGCGCTGCCCTCGGCATTCGCCGGCACCGGACGCGACGGGCCCTTGACAACGCGGATCGACGCAACCGGCGCCGACTGCTGCAGCGTCAGGTCGCTGGCCGCGCCGCCCACGGGCATCAACAAGGGCAGGTCACGGTTGGAACACAGAGCTGCCACACCGACCTGCTGCAGATCATCGGCATACGGCGCCTCGTGCGGGTCGACCAGCGAGATGAACACTTCACTGCCGATATAGGACGAGCGCGGGCCATCGCGGCGCTGTGTGGACGACAGGATGCGCGGCTCGCGCTGGACCGCGAAATAGGCGTCGTGGCCGTGTTCTTCGGAATGGAAGGCCGAGTAGAGCGGCACGAACTTGCGCTCGCTGTCGAGCCCTACGCCGTAGCCCGTGACCGACGTCAGGCCGTGTACCTCGAAGTCCATCGGACGCACCCGATCGGGCACCACGTGCAGGTCGTGTTTTTCGCGGGTCACCTGGATGCGGTCGCAGCGGTGCTCGAACAGGTTCACGGCCGGCACGCAGTTCAAGGCGAACGAGGCCGCGTCCACCGACTGCATCAGGCTGGTGTCGCCGCGCGCAAACAGGATCACCAGCTCCAGCTCCTGCCCGCCGAGCTGGCGCAGCGCGTCGCCGACGCCGCAGACATCGAAAAACATGAAGCGTTGCGGGAACGCGAAGTATTCCTGCATCAGCCGGTAACCTTCGAAGCCGCGCAAGGTGACCGGCAACAGGGCCTGGTCCTCGTCGAATCCCACCGGCTCGATGGCATCCGCCTCCAGCGCCCGGTGCCGCGCGCCGTTGGCCTTGCCGGCCGTGACGAAGATGCCGATGGTATTGCCGCAGACCAGCTCATGCAGGCGGTACGCGACCTCGTCGGTGCCGGCGCAGTGCAACCGCAAGTCGTCCATGGCGAGCTTCGAAAAATCGAGACCACCGGCAGTCTTCAGGGAAATGCGCACGCCGGCGCCGAAACGCTTCCATTCCGGCTTGGTAGCCAGTGGCAGGTTCGACGCGTGCGTGAAGTACTCGGCGCCGGTGATCTCGATCGGCCACAGGGTCAGGTCGTGGGCGCTGCGGAACTGGCACTGCGTGGCGCTTCCCCTGGAAGCCTGGCCGTGCATGGTGCTGCCGCGGCCGATCTTGACGCCGGACACCAGTGCGGCGTCGCCGAGCTCCGGCTTGAGTTGCGCGATCAGCATCGACGGTATAGGCGCCAGGAAATGCGGATACAGGATCTCGACCAAACGCTGCGTGAAACGCGGAAACTCGGCGTCGAGCTTGAGCTGGATGCGGGCCGTGAGGAACGCGAAACCTTCCAGCAGCCGCTCCACATAAGGGTCGCTGACCTCCAGGCCATCGATACGCAGGCGTCCGGCGATCTTCGGAAACTGGGTGGCGAATTCCGCGCCCATTTCGCGCAGGTGCTGCAACTCCTGGTTGTAATGGCGCAGCAGGCGGGGATCCATGGGGGCGCTGCTCCGCTTTGGTCAGGCTGGCTGACTCTGGCTAACGCGTGAGGTCTTTGATCTCGACCCGGCCGGTCTCAAGATCGATGTCGGTGTGCAGCAGCAGTTCCAGTGGCACCGGCTGGGCCCAGAGCTGCCCGCTGATGCGAAAGCTGATCTGGTTGTGGTGGTCGAGTTGCTGCTCCGACACGAGCGCTTCCACGCGCAGGGTGTCGGCCAGGATGCGCGGCTCATGGTCGAGGATCGCGCGCTTCACCTTCTCTTCCAGCGCCACCGGATCCACCGACGAAGCGGTCTGGCCCGACAAGGCCGGCAACCCATAATTGAGCACCGACCGGCGGACTTCCGGGTACTGCGCGAACGCCCCCTCGGAGGACAGGAACGTGGTGTTGAACAACCAGCCCAGGTCGCGCAAGACCGCTTCGCGCATGCGCGGCCGGCTGATGATGCGCATCTCCATCGCCTCGGCCGGATTGGTTGGGTCGTCGTCCGTCAACCGGTCCAGCAACGCGGGTTGCAAGCGGTCCTGCGCCCTCACCGTGCTCATGGCCACACCCCGGCACCGACAGGGCGCTGCATCATGCGTCGGCCGGGCCGAACACGATGGAGCGCACATCCATCAAGCCGTAGTCACCCAAGTCGGTCGTGAATAAGCGCTGACCGACACCGGTATAGAAGCCTGGTTGGGGTTCGTTCCACTCGGTCTTGTGCGCGAGGGCGAGTGTTGGCTGGGTCAAATCGGTTCCGGCATACCGCGTGGGGATCAAGGCAACCGACTCGCCCCCATTCGTGAATTCGAAGTGTGCGGCGGTCCAGACACTGTCGCGCAAGTCCACCGGCGCTTCGACGGTAATTTTCGCCAGATGCACCATGGGCACCCAGTAGTAGCGCCCGTTGATGATGGCCTCGAGCACCGGGCCCAGGCGCATGTCGGCATCGGCCATCCACGCAAAGGCCTTGCCGTCGATGGTGCCCCCCGACGACGGTGCCTGCTCGAACGCCTGGGTGCGCAACTTCTGCGCATCGCCCGCAGCGCCCTGGCCCTCGCGCAGCAAGGCCTCGATCAGCAGCGCCACCCAGGCCTCGGGCTCGCCAAAAAGCAGCGGCACGCGCTTGCCCAGAAATACCTCTTCGCGCAGGCGCTCGCATTGGATCCCCTCGCGGTAGGTCTGGACCATCGCCAACGTGGACGCATCGAGTTCACCGGCCACGTTCAACTGGTTCAGCGCGCGGTCCCACTGGCCCAGCACGGACAACAACTGAAACAGGAACACACGCAGTTTGGCGTCGGCAGGCGCCGCACGAATCTGGTCTTGCAGCAGCTTCAGGGCACGCTGGGGATCACCATCGCGCAGGGCCTGTTCGGCCAGTGT
>JANLQZ010000259.1:0-1707 GCA_031368125.1 Betaproteobacteria bacterium | reverse complement strand
GGCAACCCGACCGTGATCAAGAAGGACGGCTGCGACTTCTGCACCGCCTGCGGCTACGTGGGGCAGTGCGGATAAAGCCGCGCGGCTTCAGGCGCTGCGGCCCTCAGCCGCGCACCACCATCACAGTCACAGGGGCATGCGACACGACCCGCTGCGCCACGCTGCCCAGCACCAGCTTTTCGATGCCGCTGCGGCCATGCGAACCCATCACGATCAAGTCGGCGCCACCGGACTCGGCGGCGTCCAGGATGCCCCTCCAGGTGCTGTGGGCCTCGACCAGCGTGGCATTGACCTTGATGCCGGCCGCCTCCAGGGCGATCCGGGCGGCGGCGAGCGCCTCGGTGGCTTCGGCCCTGGCGGCGCTCAGGTACTGCGTCTGCCCGTAGGCGAAGTCGCTGCCGACGCCGGTAAAGGGATAAGGATCGACCACGAACAGCACGGTCACGGTGCTGCCGAAGGCCCGCGCCAGCCCGATGGCCTTGTCGACCGCCAGTTGTGCGGTGGGGGACCCGTCGATGGGAACCATCAGATTCTTGAACATGCTGCGTATCTCCTGAGGCTTGGGGCGCTGGCCCAGTGTGCGCGCGCCGCGGCAGTTGCGGCTTGATCCTGATCAAGCCGGCGCACTTTCCCCCTGAAACCCGCGTGCGCGCAAAGTCAGCACCAGGGTATCGCGGTGGCCGGCTGCGCCCAGCGGCTGGATCGGTGTCGATTCATGCACCACACGGGCTGCTGCACGACGTCGGGCCGCATGGCCTCGAACCAGCGCTGCATGCCACCATGCAGTGCGTTGTATTCAAGTGGCTGCCAGTGGGCGCGGTGCGCCTGCTGCACCACCGCGCCGGCGCGCACCACAAAGCAGGAATGCCGGCGGCGGCGGTACCGGCCGCCATCCTTCAGGTAGAGGTCCGGCGGCAGGTCGTCCCAGCTCTCGCGCAGACCATCGAGTGCGCTGCGCTCGCAACCCGCCAGTTCACAAACGCCCTGCGGGCTCAACGCCACATAACCCTGCTGCGCCAGATACGCCTGCACATGCGCCGCAGAGGCAAATGGCGGCGCCAGTGTCACGCCTCGACCTTCACACCCTTCGAGAACGCCACCCGGCCGCGGATGGATTCGGCCTCGGGCCTGGGGTCGGCGTAGTACCACACGGCGTCCTGGTTCATGGTGCCGTCGACCACCAGCGAGTAGTAGCTTGCCTGCCCTTTCCAGGGGCACATGCTCTTGTGGTTGCTGAACGTCACGTACGACCGGTCGAGCGTGTTCTCGGGGAAGTAGTGGTTGCCTTCGACCAGCACCGTGTCGTCGCTTTGCGCGATCACGGCGCCATTCCAGATTGCTTTCATGGTGGTTCCCGTTGGATGGATGGGTAGGGACCGGGCAATTTACACCAGCCCGATTTCAGGCGTCGATCTCCAGCGTCATGCCGGCGCCGCGCAACCGGTCAACCAGCACCTGCCCGAGTGCGCTGGCGGGTGTCAGCACGCCGCCCAGGCCCGGCCCGCCGGGCAGGCGTTCGTATTCCATCGCCAGGCACAAGGCGGCCTCGCACACCATCCGGGTGGTGGCCCGGTTGCCCGGATCGCCACGATCCGAGACACGGCCGCGGATCCGGTGGCCGTTGGCGCTGCGCCCGACCAGCTCGCACCGGTACCAGCCGTTGTCCATACTCGCCTCGGACGGGCCCTGGCCCGGTTTGGGTGCCAC
>JANLQZ010000248.1:0-2105 GCA_031368125.1 Betaproteobacteria bacterium | reverse complement strand
CCCGCGCCCATCATCACCAGGCAGAAGAAGTACATCGACAGGCCGAACAGGTAGGGTTGCAGTTTCGCCAGGCCGGGGTTGATCATCTCGCGCCGGAACAACACCGGGATCAGGAAGTAGGTCAGCGCCATGAACGACAGCGTGGTGCCCACCACCACGGTTGCGTGGAAGTGGCCGGGCACGTAGATCGTGTTGTGGATGATCATGTTGAGCTGCTCGGTGCCCATCATCACGCCCGAGATGCCGCCCAGGAAACCGAAGCCGATCAGCGAGATGAACATGCCCGAGAACACCGGGTTGCCCCATGGCGCCTTGCGCAGCCACTCGAACAGGCCCTTGGTATACCCCTTTTGCCGCTGCGCCACCTCGATCGCGCCGGGAATGGTCAGACCGTGGATCATCGAGGCCAGCACCGCGAAGTACATGAAGTAACTCGTGTTGACGACTTTCCATGCCGTGCTGACACCGGGGTCGGCCAGCAAGTGGTGTGCGCTGGCGAGTTGCAGGAACAGGATGTAGAGCAGGAACGCGCCACGGCTGACGCGTTCGGACATCGGCTTGGCGCCAAAGGCGATCGCCGCCACGGCATACCAGATCGAAATGTGCGCCGCGACGTTGATCTGCTGCGAAGAGTGGCCGAAGGCCCACCAGATGGTCCGGTAGACCAGCGCGTCGACCTCCTTGATGACGCCGACCGACATCAGGAAGGTCGGGATCAGGATGATCGCGCCCGAGGTGATGGTGAACACGGCGATGATCGCCGCCGTGATGGCGCCGAAGGTCACCAGCGGGACCGAACCCTGGTAGGTCTTGTCGCGCTTGGCGATCACCAAGGTGCCGAAAAAGACGAAGCAGGCGACCAGCGCGCCGACCGCGAACAGGATCAGCCCGAGGTAGAAGTGCGGCGCGGCCATCATCGGCACGTAACTCGTCATCATGACGCTCGAACTGCCCTGGAACACCGCCACGTTGTTGGTCACGGCGCCGATCAGCATCAATGCGAACGCGAGCCAGGCGACCTTGGGCGTGGCGATACGACAACGCAGCAGCGTGGACGAGCAGAAGTAGAGCACGGCGATCTCGAAGAAGATGATCCAGAAGATCAGCATGTCGATGCCGTGCGCGGTGAGCACCTGGTAGAAGGTGTCCGCCGCGAGCCAGTGCACCGCCGGCCAGCGCGTCAGGACGACACCGACGGCCAGGATGCCGCCGACCAGCAGGAACACCACCGCCACCACGGCATTGGCGATCATCAGGCGCTCGGCCTGGCCCTCGAACTGCAGGCCCGAACGAGGACAGGTGCGATAGCTTGCGGCGCTGGACATGGCACGCTCCTATTTGACGTACATGCGGCCGACCATCGTGTGATGGTTGATGCCGCAATATTCATTGCAGACCACCGAGAACTGGCCCGACTGGTTGGGCGTGACCTTGACCACATGCTCGAAGCCCGGCACGACCTGGATGTTGATGTTGGTCGGCTGCAGCGAAAAGCCGTGGTTGTAGTCCATCGACGTCAGGTGCAGGCGGTAGGTCTTGTCCTTCTCCAGTTCGATGATCGGCCACCAGGCCCACAGGCGCGCGATCAGGTAGACATCGCTGCCCTCGGGCGGGTGCACGACCGGGATCTTGGCGTCGGTCTCGGTGCGCACGGTGTACTTGTCGACCATCGCCTGCGCCTTGGCGGCGAACATGTCCGGCTTGGTCCGGTAGGTTTCGGTGGACAGGTTCTGCTTGCCGTAGATGTGCCAGCCGACCATCATGAAGAACATCACCATGCACCACACGAAGGCGATCGCGATCCAGGTTCCTTCCACGCGGTCCAGCGGGTGTTTCCACCACAAGCGTTCCGACGGGGGCAAGATGGCACTCATGGCAAGGTCCTTCGCGGTGAATTGGGATGGCTTGTGGCGCGCACCGCTACTTGGCGAGCGGCACGGTCAGAATGTCGATCACGCCCCACAGGGTGTAGACCACCATCGGCACCATCACGCCGATGAACAGCAGCAGGAACGGGTTGTCGAGCAGTTGCTGCATCCAGGGAACGTCTTCGTTGTCGTGTTCTGCGGGGCCCATGGCATCTCCTTTTTTTCCGCGGCAAGGGG
>JANLQZ010000183.1:0-19549 GCA_031368125.1 Betaproteobacteria bacterium | reverse complement strand
CTTCGTTCCGCTGAACGTCAATCGCGGCACGGTGGTCGTCAAGGGAATCGAGCCCATGCTCAAACTGAAGGTATCGGATCGGCTGAAGGCACAGCTCGGTTTGACTTTGCTCGACATCAATGAAAGGGACGGGCTGGCACCGCTGCGCAACCGGCCGGAAAAAAAGGCCACCGCGAGTGTGGTCTACGAGATCGACGATCACTCGTCGTTGTTCGCGGTGGCGTCCTATACCGGGCGCTTTCTCGACCGCTCGAACCCGACCGGCGACATCTTCCTGCCGGGCTTCACCACGGTCGACATCGCCTACGCGATGCAGTTCGGCAAGCTGCGCGTGAAGCTGGCGATCGACAACCTGCTGGGCAAGCGTTACGAGCAGTTCGTTGGCTTTGCGGCGCAGGACCGGCGGTTGCGGCTCGAACTGCGCGCCGATTTCTAGGCCGGTGCCCGGAAGCGCGTTCGCACGCTGAACGCCACCACCAGCACCGTCAGCCAGGCGATCATCAAACCCGCGCCATCGCGTGGCTGCGTCTCAGGGGGCGAAGCTGTCGCTCTTGATATAGGCCACCACGCCCTTGCGCTCTTCGAGCGTGAAAACCGCTTTCCACGGTGGCATGGCCTTGAAGCCGTAGGTGACCCGGTCGAAGATGAACTCCGGCTCCAGCCCGCCGGGATTGAGCTTGGGTGCCTTGCCGGGGTAGGCGCTGGCCCCATGGCAATGGCGGCATTGGGTGGTCCAGACACCCTGGCCGATCTTGATATTGGCCGGATCGCGCAGGTATTTGGGGTCGAACTTGGGCACCGGTTCCTCGGACGCGGCCGGTGCGGCGGTCTTTGCAGGGTCCTGCGCGTGCGCTGGTCCATGCGACCCGAGTGATGTGGCGGCCGCGATCAGCAGCATAGTGCCCCACACCGATCGACCGCCGATTCGGGGACGTGTTGGTTCTGGATGGCGCATGGGTGGTTTGCAGTTTCAAGCGCCACGGCCCGCCGCGCGCGTCGTTGCGGCGGCGGCCACGGCGGGTACTACTCAGGGAACAACTTTGTAGATTGTGTCGAGCGACCCGTTGGGGCCGGTGGTGACGGAGGTCAGCACGTAGACATCGCCCGCATTGTCCTGCGCGAACGCGAGCACATACGGCAACTTGCCTGGCATGTTGGTCACTTCAGCCACTTCCATCGACCACTTGCCGTCACCACCCTTGGTGCCAACAAAGATCTGGCCGTCCATCTCGCCGAAGGACTTGCTCCAGTCGCCGAAGATGTACTTGCCCTTCCACGCCGCGTTGGGACCACGGTAGACATAACCGCCGGTGATCGAAATCCCTCTGCAGCCGTTGGGCTTGGCAGTGCAGTTGTTGTATTCGATGATGGCGGGGGTGATGCCGGCCTTGTCGCAGTTGGCCGGATGGTCATCGGGTTTGGTGTAGTCGAAGCAACGCATCATGCCCTCGACGCGGCGCCAGCCCATGTTCTGCCCCTTGCCAACCAGCTTGATGGATTCGTAGCTGTTTTGCTGCACGTCGCCGCAATACAGTTCGACCGCGCCGCTGCCCATGTCGAACGAGCAGCGCCACGGGTTGCGTACACCATAAGCCCAGATTTCCGGGTTGGCGTCGCGGCGGCCAACGAAGGGGTTGTCGCTCGGGATGCCGTAGGGTTTGCCGTCGCTGCGGGTGTCGACGTCGACACGCAGGATCTTGCCCAGGTTGGTGCTCAGATCCTGCCCGTTGCCAGTTGCCACGTTGTGGCCGATGCCCCAGTCGTTGGCGTAACCACCGTCGCCCAGAGAAACGTACAACTTGCCGTCCGGGCCAAAACCGATCCAGTGGCCGTTGTGGTTGAACTGCGGCCACGAGTGCGTCATGATGCGCCGCGCCGAACTCGGGTCGGCGGTGTTCTTGTCCTTGGACGAGACCGTGTATTCCTCGACCACATTGCTGTGGTCGTACCACAGCATCTGCCCCAGGTCGGCCTGGAAGTCGAGCGGCGCGCTGTAGGCGACGTAGAACTTGCCGTTTTCCTGGAACTTCGGGTGGAAGGTGATGCCCAGCAATCCGCGTTCGTCGAAGTCGTGAAACTGCGTCTTGAGTTTGGCGCGGATGTCGAGGAAGGGGCTGGCCTTGAGCTGGCCGTTTTCCAGGATCTTGATGCGGCCGTATTGTTCGATGATGAACATCCGGTTGTCGCCCGGCGGCTGCACCATCGCAAGCGGCGAGTTCATCGCGCCCACCACCTTCTCAAGTTTGATCTTCGGCTGCGCCAGCGCCGGAGCGCTGGACAGGGCCAAACATGCCACTGCCGCAAGGGCAGAAAATAACTTCGTTGCTCGCATGACGATTACCTCCAAATTATTGGCTTTCGGACTTCTAACTCGTTCTGGCTGCCACCAACCGGCAACTGCGTGCCGGTCAAAGGGAAGTCGGCAGCCCGACTCCACTTTGCGGACCACCCAGCCCTGCAGTATGGCTGTGGTTTATGCTCGGCATACCTGCATATATCCTCCAGCAGAATAGATCAGGTCAGTCGCCAGCGGCATAGGTACTTACCCGGTGTGATGGCTACCGACCTCATGCGGACGGTACCAAAAGGAAATCTCCAATGCCAGAGAGTTGTAGTGCCTACTCATTGGTATTGGTGTTCGGTCCAGATGCAGGAGGCCAACCCCCGCGCCACGGCACGGGGCGCCGCTGTGGCCGCCGCAACGCGCCATGGCCGAATTGCGGGTTACATTAGTTGACGCCAAGCGAGCACACCTGTACCGGTGCAAATCAAGGGGAAGTTGGATGCGTGACTCGGTGCTGGATTTCGGCGATTCGGTGGTGCCACGAACCGGTGGCATGGTGAGCGCCGGGCGCCTGCTGCCGGTGCGCTTCACCGGCTCCGGAAGCGAATACTTCCGGATCTGGATCGTCAACCTGCTGGTCACGCTGGTCACGCTGGGGCTGTATTACCCGTGGGCCAAGGTGCGGCGCCTGCGCTACTTCTACGGCAATACGCTGGTCGACGGCGCACCGCTGGGTTTCCACGGCAACCCCAGAAAGATGTTCAGGGGTTATGTGCTGGTCGGGGTGCTGTTCGCCCTGTATTCGATGGCCGGCAATTTCTCTGCGGCAGCCGGCTTTGTGGCGCTTTTGATCGTCGCGGCCATCGCGCCGGCGATGCTCAAATCGTCGATGCAGTTCCGCATGGCCAACACCAGTTGGCGCGGCCTGCGGTTTTCCTTCGAGGGCTCGGTCGGCGGTGCCTACCGGGCCGTTGTGCCGCTGTTCGTACCGGGCGTGGTACTGGTCGGCGCATTGGGCTTCGTTGCTGATCCGGAGCGGCCGCCGTTGTGGTACGGGGCGGTGGCAGTGGCGGTGACGCTGGTGACGTTCGCGGTATTGCCCTGGTTGTTCTGGAAGCTCAAGCAGTACCAGCACAACCATTACGCGCTGGCGTCGGTGCAAACCACCTTCAAGGCCACGCTGGGCTCCTTCTACCGGCTCTTTTTCAAGTCGATTGGTGTTGCGCTGCTGGTGCTGGTGGTGCCGCTGGCGCTGGGAGTGGCCTTCTATCTGGTCAACCGGGGCGGTGCCAAGCCGGGTGTGACGGGCATGGTGCTGCTCGCTTTGGCGCCACTGCCGGTTGTGCTGGCGTTGTTGGTCGTGGCCCGGTCCTATCTGATCGCGCGCCTGCAAAACCTGGTGTGGACCAAGACCGGCAACCGTTCCCTGCGCTTTGTCAGCGCGCTTCGGTTCACGGCGTTGTTTTGGCTCACGCTCAAGAATTGGCTGCTGATGGTGCTGACGCTTGGGCTCTACTGGCCATTCGCGGCGGTGGCGGTGGCGCGCTTGCGGCTCGAAGCCGTCACGGTCAAGACCCGCCAGGACCCCGCGACGCTGGTCACGCTGCTGCGCGCCGCGGAGGGCGAGGCCGCCGGTGATGCGGCAGGTGACCTGTTCGGCCTGGACATCGGGCTTTGACGCCGCGTGCAGGGCACACCGGCATCGGGCATGGACGCGACATATTTTGACGGCCAGAGTGCCCGTGCCCAGCCGGTGGCGCTCGATCTGCACGGCAACCGGTTGCGCCTGCGCGGCGACGGCGTGGAGCGCGAGATCGCGTTGACCGACGTATCGTGGCCGGAGCGCACACGCCATGGCGTGCGCGTGGCGCATTTCAGGGACGGCGGTTCGGTGCAGTGTGCTGACGCGGCAGCGTGGGATGCCTGGAGCGCCAGCATCGGCCGGCGTGATGCGCTGGTGGTGCGCATGCAGCAAAGCTGGCGCTGGGTGCTGGCCAGCGTGTTCGCGCTGGCGGCACTGGGTGTGGCGCTGCAACAGTGGGGCCTGCCGCTGCTTGCCCGCGCCGTTGTCGCCGGCGCGCCGCTGAGCCTGGACACCGCGCTGGGCCAGGCCTCGTTGGCCGCGATCGACGAGCACCTGATGCTGCCCAGCAAGTTGCCGCTGCCGCAGCAGATCCGGCTGCGTGAAGCACTGTCGCGGGTTGTCGCGGCCCAGCCTGCGGGCACCGTTCCCGCGTGGCGGCTGGTGTTTAGGCAAAGCCGCGCCGGGCCCAATGCGCTGGCGCTGCCGGGTGGCACATTGATCCTGACCGATGAACTGGTGGCGCTGGTGGGCGCGGACGAACAAGTCATTTCCGCGGTGCTGGCGCACGAGCTTGGCCATGTGCGCCATCGCCACGGACTGCGCATGCTGGTGCAGGTGGCCGCGCTGGCCGGGCTCTCCTCGCTGGTGCTGGGCGATTTCAGCACGCTGCTGGCCGGCGCGCCGGTGCTGCTGGGTCAGTCCGGTTATTCGCGCGAGGCCGAGCACGAAGCCGATGCCGAGGCGGTGCGCATGTTGAAGGCTGGCGGCATATCGCCGCTAGTCATGTTGACCCTGTTCGACAAGCTCGCCGAAAAGGCGGGCGAGGGCGCCGGCACGAGCGGCAAGGTTGCCAGTCCCAGCGACAAGTCCGCCGGCACCAAGGACCAGCCCGCAGCGCAAAACCCGTGGCTCGGCATTGCTTTTGCCTCCCACCCGAGCGACGCCGACCGGGTGCGCTTTTTCCGGGAAGCCGCCGCCCGTCCTTGATTGCACCGGGGCAATCGCTCTCAGCAGGGTGTTGTCGACCGTACCAACCCCGCAACCGAAGCACACGCTGGCCGGCGCCCGGCGCCCGCAGTGCAAGCCCCGGTCAGATTGCCATGCCGCGCCGGTGGCAGCGGCGCCGCCGCCGCCGCCGCAGCAGCGACCGGTACCCGGCGCTGGCGGCGCGGCGACGACATGCCCGGGACCTGCGCGCAGGCGCTAGCGCCGAATCTTCTTCCGTCCTGGCCCGGCGGCCTTGATCAGAAGCAATCGGCAGGTGAATCCGGTTGACGCCGACCGTGAACTCGGTTAAACCAAACGCGGGCGGCGCCCGCTGCCCTTCCATAATTCAAGGGAGAGGGCGGTGGACGTTCCGGGTCGCATCGGGTCGGTGAACGTGGAGGTCGGCCAGAACTTTGGCACGCTGGTCGTCGGTGACCACAACATCGTGCAACTTGCCGGTGTGGCGGCGTCCGTGGTGGTGGCGCAGGGCCCGGCCCAGGTGCATCGGCCGACCGACATCCCGGGCTTCCTCGATCGCCGCGTGGAAACTGCCCGCGTGCTTGTTGCGGTCAAGCCCGGTGCCGTGTTCGAACTGGTTGGCGTGCCGAAAATCGGCAAGACGGCGCTGGCCCGCCACGCGGCGCAGGCAGGCGCAGGCGACTTTCGCGACGGGGCACTGTTGCTGCCGCCGGGGCTTGCCGGCGCGCGCGATGTGTTGCAGTCGCTGTTCGAGATCTTCTACCTGGCGACGCCCGAGCTCGCGCCGTCTGCCACGCGGCTGCGCGAGTACCTTGCGGCAAAAAACGCGCTGGTTGTCGTCGACCATTGCGAGTTGTCTTCGCGCGACCTGCCGGTGTTGCTGGATGCGGCGCGGGACTGCGCCTGGCTGGTTGCCGGCGCTGCGCCGATGCTGGCTGATGCCACAGCCGGTATCGCGCTCGAAGGCTTGCCAACCGATGACGCACTGGCCTTGATGGAGCGCGTGCATGGCGCACCGTTCACCGGCGCGCTGGCGCTGCAGGCGCTGGCCCAATGCGAGGCGCTGCATGGCCACCCCCATGCCGTGATGGAGGCGGCGCGCCGGCTCGCTGCCGCAGCACCGACCGGCGAATCGTCACTCGCCGAGGACGAGCGCGCGCTGCTTTCCACGCTGCGCCTGTTTGCGCCGCGGCCGGTCCCGGGCGAGGTGTTGCCCGAGCTCAGTGGCCTGCCGCGGGCCGTGGAGCTGGCGCAGGCGCTCGCAGCGCGTGGTCTGTTGCGGGTCGATGCTTCCGGCTTCCAGCCCATGGATTCTGCGCAACCGGAGCAGCCACCGGACGAACACAACCTGGCCGCGCGCTGCGACGCGGTGGCCCGGGTCGGCAAGGCGGCCGGTGCCAACCCGGCGCGTCGACGCAAGTTGCTGGCCGCGTTGCCGCTGCTGTGGTCGACGCTGGCACTGGCCAGCGAGCGCGCAGAGTGGAAATGGCTGCTTTCTCTTGGCGCGGCCTGGCATGCGCCACTCGCACTGGGCGGCCGCTGGGACGCCTGGGCGCGCCTGCTCGACGTCCATCGGCAGGCGGCGCGGCAACTCGGCGACCGCGCCGCGGAGGCGTGGGCATTACACCAGGCCGGCACGCGCGAACTGGTGCTGGCGCGCTTCGACGCTGCGCGCAGCCTGTTCGAGCAGTCGCTGGCGGCATGCGAACCACCTGGCGACGCGGCGTTGCAAGCGGCTACCCGCCAGCAGCTCGAACTGGTCCGCACGCTGGCGCCTGTACCGGCGAATACGGCGCCGGATGCGGCCGGCCAGGTGCCGCCAACCCCGGTGCCAGCCGCATTCCGCTGGGCCCGCCTCAAGACCGCTGCGCTGGCCGGTCTGGTTGGCGTGGCTGTGGTCGGCGCAGCACTGGTCTGGTGGCTGCTGGGGGCACCCAGACTCGAGGTCGACGTGAGCAGCGTCGACTTCGAGCCGGTGACGCTGGGGGCGGCCAGCGCGCCGGCAAGCAAGCCGGTGCGCCTGCGCAACAGTGGCCGTCGCGCGTTGACCCTCACCGGCATCAGCGCCGAAGCGCCGTTCGGCGTCGATGCCTCCGGCTGCGTTGCGGCCCCGCTCGCGGGCGGCGCGTCGTGCGAACTGCGTGTGTTTTTCGCGCCCGGGGCGCGCGGCGAGGTGCGCGGCGCACTCGCGATCACCGCGCAGGGCGCCGGCGCGGCTCCGGTCGCGCTGGCGGGGCGTGCGCTGGCCGGCGAGCTGGCGGTGCAGTCGCGGGTCGACTTCGGTGCCATCGATGTCGGCGCGCCCGCCGCCTCGCGCCGCCTGGTGGTGGAGAACCGCGGCGACGCGCCGTTGCGCGTCGGGCCGCTGCCCGCGCCAGGCGCACCCTTCGCGCTGGCCGCAGATGGCTGCCGGGGCAAGTCGCTCGCGCCCGGTGCGAACTGCAGCATCGAACTGCTGTTTCGCGCCACTGCACCCGGACGTCGCGAAGCGACGCTGGTGTTGTCCACCGACGAACCCGGCGCCGGGCCGCGCAGCATTGCGTTGGCAGGCGAAGGCAACGCGGCCGCGATCGAGCTGGCACCACGTGAACTGCGTTTTGATGCGGTGGAAATTGGCCAGCGCAGCGCCATGCAACTGCTGCGCGTGCGCAACGCTGGCAACGCGCCGCTGCGCTTGTCGGTCAGCCCGGCGGGCGCCGGCACAGCGCCGTTCGAGGTCGATGCCGCGGGTTGCGCGGCGGCGGTGGCACCGGGCCAGGCCTGTGAATTGCGCGTCGTGCTTGCGCCCGGTGCGGCACCGGGTGGGGCCCGCGAGACCACGCTCAAGCTGGCGGCACCGGCTGTGCCGGCACAAACCGTGCGGCTCAGCGGGCGTGTGGCGGTGCCGCTCCTCGTCCTGCAGCCACTGGCGCACGACTTCGGCAAGGTCGCGTGGCCGCCCGGCACCGGGGCTGCGAGTGCGGCGTCCCAGGTGTTCACGATTGGCAACGACGGCGACGCACCGCTGCGCATCAAGGGTATTGCGGCCACGCCGGCCGACTTCAGCCTGGCCAGCAACGATTGCCCCGCGGCATTGCCGCCGCGTCAACGGTGTCGCGTCGCGGTGCGCTTCGCGCCTGCGGCGGCGGGGCGGACCGTCACCGGCCAGCTGTCGGCGTCGGCGACCCACGTGCCCCCCGCCGTTGCGCAATTGACCGGGGCCACCCTTGCATCGCCGGTGCCGGTGCCGGTGCTGTTGTCGCCGACGCCAAATGCCACACTGCCATGCGCAAGTGATGGACGAGCCAATGTCCCCTTCGCGTGGCGTATCGACCCGGTGCCTGGAGCTTCGCTGCGTTTTCGTCTGACGGCCGGCCCCGGCGGCGCCACAGACGCCAACTCGACCAGCGCCACGCGCAGCCTGAGCTGCCCGGCCACCGTGAACTGGAGTGTGCGTGCCATTGCCGCAGACGGGCGCACCAGCGATTCGGAAACCCGTAGTCTGACGCTGGTGCGCCGGCCGGTGATCACCATCACGCCGCCGTTCGCCACTACCCCGACAACCCCCACCACGCGGGCTCCCGGGGCGACGACACCACCCGCCACCGCTCCGGCGACACCAACAACGCCCACCACGCGGGTTCCCGGGGCGACGCCGCCAACTGGCACCACGGGCCCGGCTGCGACCACCCCGGTGACGCCGACAGCGCCCACCACGCGTGTTCCCGGTGCGACGACCGGTCCCAGTTCCACGGCCCCGGCGTCGACGACGCCGCAGACGCCGATCCGCGCGCGCGAGGCCATACTTGCGGTACCTGCTGTCAAGGCCCTGACCGGCAGTTGCTGCGCCGACACCAGTGGTGCCATGACCCGGACCACCAAGGCGGCATGCCCCGGCCGGTGGTGGGGACCGACCGAGACGCCGCCGTCGACCTGCGTCGTCATCAGGTAACCAAGACCAAGGAGAACCGAACATGAGCAACGACGCTTCGTCCAGCAAATACAACATCCAGATCGGCAGCAGCACCGGCAATGTGATGGTTGGTGATGGCAACACGATCAACATGCAATCGCCGGGCGTTGCGGCGCTCGGGCTGACCGCCGAGCAGATGGCGCGGTTGGAGCTGGCGTTGCAGTCGCTTCGCGCCGGTGCCGATGCGCGCGCGGACAGCGCCGACGCCAAGGAACTCAAGGCGGCGGCGGCGGCGCCCGATGAGCAGACGCGCGGCGCGCTGATCAAGCAATGGTTGTTGAAGATCGCGCCGCATGCCGCCGGGCTCGCGGGCAGTGTCATCAACCCGGTGATTGGCGAGGTGGCCAAGGCCGCCACCGCCTGGGCCGCGGGCGCACTCGGCAACAAGACCTGAGATTGCGCCGACCGCGGTGCAACGCGCCGGCACGTTTTAGCGCCGGTCGGTCAGCCGATCCGCTGCGGCTCCGGCAACTGGTAAGTGCCATCCAACAGTTCGGGCCTGGGCAGGTAGGCGCGCAGGCACAGGAAGAATCCGTCCTCGGGTGCGGGCAGCCAGTTGGCGCGTGCCGCCGCGTCCAGCGGCGGCGTGTGCTGGATGGCCAGCGTCAGGCCACCGTCGGCGTCGCGCACCAGGCCGGGCGTGCGGTCTCCGATCGCGTACCGTTCGATGGCGTTCGGCACCAGAAAATAGTCTTGGGCGCTGTACATCGTGATCGACCAAAACGCGTCGACCGGCGGCAGTCGCCCCGGTGCGAAACGCAGCGTGTAGCGCTGGGCGCCGTGCAGTTGCTGGCCCGCGGTGTCGGCTTCGCAGCGCGGGTAGGCGGCCTCCACGGTCGCCAGCGCGCCAATGCCCTGGCGCGAGACGAAGGCGCGGCGCAGCAGGTCGGCGCCGTAGGAGTCGCCCAGCAGCATCGGTACGCGCCAGGCCGGTCGTTGGTTCGCGCCACCGGCACCGCTGTCGCGACCGAACACCATGCCCTCGGGACTGTCGAGCAGCGTCTGGGTGGTGGCGCAGGCGCGCTCCAGAGCGGCACGGGACTCCTGCGACGGCGCCGTTTCGGCGTTGGCGTCGATGCCAAGTGCGCTGAACTGCGCCACCAGCATGCGATCGGCCAGCGGTGGCGGGCACATCTGCAGCGCATCGTTGACCATCGCCAGAAAGCGGTCTGCAGAGAGTGACGCGCGCGGCGCGAAACGGCTGTCGAAGCGGCGCGGCTGGCCGGCGCGGTGGGCGCGCCAGTCGTCCAGCGTGCAGATCTGGAACTGGTCCTGCAGGGTGTTGACGGCCGGCACGTCGCCGGGGCCATCGACCAGGATGCGACCGATGATCCAGACCCAATTGGTGGCGGACCGTACCTGACGACCCGGCAGCCGGAACTCTTCGGGTACTGTGCCAGACCAGTTGGGCCCCGTGACCAGCACGCGCCCTGCTGCGTTGCCGGTGGTGCGCGTGCCCACATGGGCAAAAGGGTTGGTGTAGTAGTCCAGGAAACCGAGCACGTAGTAACGGCTGCCGGTGTCCGGCACGGTGATCACCAGCGCGTCGTCGCGCAGGTCGAGCCAGGCGTTCGCATACAGCGTGTCGTTGTTGGGCATCACGACGCGGCTCTTGCCGGCGGTCAGCAACGCGCGTTCGTGCGTGAACAGGTTGCACCAGCGCTGCGTGCTGTCGGGGCTGTCGCCCGCAAAGCCCAGGCCCGCTGCCTTGCGTGCCGACGTGGCAGCGCGCATGCGCTGCATCTCGAACAGCGGCCAGCAGTAGATGCAGGCTTGCAGCGCAAGGCTGTACAGGTAGTCGGCGCGCGCGGTGGTGCGGGCCTGATTCCGGGTGTCGGTCATGGCGATCGATTCGTGTCGTTCAGGCCGGCTGGCGCCGCAGCGGCGGGATGCGCCAGCTGCGCGCTTCGGGGCGCGGGCAGTACATGCGCAGGATCAGGTAGAAGCTGCCGGCCGGGGCCGGCAGCCAGTTGGCGCGGTCGACCGGGGCGTCGTGGCATATCCGCAGTGTCAGACCGCCGTCGGGGTCGTGGTGCAGCGCCGGAGTCCGGTCGCCGATGGAGAAGCGCCCGATCGCGTTCGGGTACAGGAAACGGTCTGCGTCGTACAGCGTGATCGACCAGAACGCGTCCACCGGTGGCAGGTCGCCGGGCTCGAAGCGCAGCAGGTAGCTGGCGCTGCCGCGTAGTGCCTGCTTGTCGGCGTCGAAGTCGCCCATCGCGTAGACCGCCTCGTTGCTGTCCAGTGCGCCCAGGCCCTTGTAGGCCGTCAGTGCACGTACCAGGTAGTTGCTGCCGTAGCGCCCGAGCGCAAAGCTGGCCGCCCAGGGACGCGCGACGTGGCTGCGCGAGGCGCTGGTGATCAGCGCGGCGGCGTCGACCAGGCCCTGTGTCAGGCCGGCGCGTAGCGGCGCGTCGATCCAGGCCCAGTCGAAGGCCTCACCGGCCACCAGCTTGCCACGTGTGAACCAGGCCGCCATGCCCGCGTCCTCGGCAGTCGGCGGCGCGTCGGCGAGGCAATGGCACAGGTTGGTGAAGAAGGCGCCGGCGATCGCCGACGCGTCGCCAGGGCGCTGCTGCAGCGCGGCCATGGTGTCCTGCGGCGCGCCCACCCAGTGCCGCACGGCCGCAGGCAGCGTGCCACTGTCGGTGCCGTTCGGACACCCGAGCCGGATAGCGGCCTGCAGCGCCCGCGCACCGGGCAGGTCATTGGTGTCGCCGACGACGATGCGCGCAATCAGCCAGACCAGGTTGGTAGCGGCCCGGACCATGCGTGCGCCGGCCGGCAGCGCCGTGCCCGCCGCCGTACCCGGCCCGAGCAGCGCGACCACTTCGCCCGCGGGCGGGCTGGTGCGCAGGCCCGGGTTCTCGAAATTGTTGGTCCACGCGTCGTACAGCGCCAGCACGAAATAACGCCCACCGTTTTGGCTGCTGGCCGGCACATGCAGCAGCCTGGGGCCGTTGGCCAGGTTGATCCAGCCGGTGCTGTACAGCAGGTCGTTGGCGGGCGTCACCACGTCGCGATCGGCGGCGGTGGATGCGCGTCGCACGTGTTGTACCCGGTCGATGGCGCCGCGCCACGCGACCGCGTCGGCGTCCGTCGCCATGGTCTGCAGCCGGCAGGTGCGCAACGTCTCGACCAGTGGATAACCCCAGACGAAGGCCGCCAGGCCAATCGATTGGCCGAGCGCGAAACGTGGGTCGCCTGCGAATACGGTCGGGGCGGCGCCAGCGATTGCGGTGTTCATGCCTGTGGCTCGCTCGCCGCAGCGCGGCCGATGACCACCGCGTCAACGGCACAGCCGCCACCAGCCGCCTTGGGCATGGCGATGAACGGGTTGATGTCGATGCTGACCAGGCTGTCGCCGGCGGCGGCCGCCAGCCGCGACAACGCGGCCAGATTGCCGGCCAGCAGTTCCAGGTCCACCGGCGTGCGCCCGCGCTGGCCCGACAGCAGCGCGAAGCCCCTGGTGGAGCGAATCATGTCGAGCGCCTGCGCGTCGCTGACCGGCGCCAGCTGCAACACCACGTCGCCCAGCACCTCGACAAACAGGCCGCCCAGGCCGAACATGACCATCGGACCGAACACCGGGTCGTAGTGGGCGCCCAGGATGCACTCGACGCCGCCGGCGAGCATCGGCGCCACCAGCACGCCGTCGATGCGCGCAGCGGGCGCATGCGCCGCCACCGACGCGCGCATCGCGGCGTAGGCCGCCTGCACCGACTGCGCGTCGCGCAGGCCCAGCGCGACGCCGCCAATGTCGGACTTGTGCGTGATGTCGCCCGACACGATCTTGAGTACTACCGGCCGACCATATCGGCCCGCCACCGCCACCGCCTCGTCGGCCGACAACACCACCTGGTGCTGCACGGTGCGGATGCCCGCCGCTGCCAGTGTGGCCAGTGCCCGGGGCTCGGACAGGGTGCCGGGGGGCAGCGGCGCAGTGGGCGCGTCGGTGGCCAGGGCGCCGGGTACCGGACGCCGGAACGCCTCGGCGAAACCGGCCAGCGCAGCCACCGCGCGCACGGCATCGGCCGGCTCGCTGTAGACCAGGCAGCCCATGGCCTCCAGGATACGTTGCCGGTCGGGGTCCATCAGGGTGCTGAATGCCGCGACCTGGTCCGGGTAGTCGCGCCGCAGCATCGTGGCCAGCGCTTCGAGCACCGGCCAGAATTTCTCGGACTTTCCCGCCGCCGATAGAAAACCGACCCAGCTCGCGTAGTGCCCGGCATCGAGCATGAGGCGCACCGTGCGCTCGATCAAGGCCGAGTCGTTGGTGACCTGGCCGGTGATGTCGACCGGGTTGGCCGCGCCGGCGAACGGCACCCAGCTTCGGATCTGCTGCTGTGCCTCCTGCGGCATCGGCGACAGCTCGAGCCGGGCGTCGGCGGCTTCGTCGGCCATCAGCACGCCGACACCGCCGGACACCGTGAACAGGCCGATCGAGCGGTCGCGCGGGAGGCCGGCGATGCTGGCGCTGGCGGCGATGTCGAAGAACTCGGACACGTCGCGCGCGCGGTGCACGCCATAGCTGCGAAACACGCTGTCGTAGGCGGCGTCGTTGCCGGCCAGCGCCGCCGTGTGCGAGGCGGCGGCCTGTGCGCCGGCGCTGGTGCGCCCGACCTTGACGATCACCACCGGTTTGCGCGCGGCGTGGGCCGCCGCCAGCGCGCGGCGCAGCTTGTTGCCGTCGCGGCAGCCTTCCATGTAACCCATGATGACCCGGGTATCGGGGTCATGCGCGAGCCACTCCAGGCAGTCGGCGAATTCGATGTCGGCCTCGTTGCCGGTGGTGACCCACTGCGAAAAACCGATGCCGCGCTCGCGCGCCAGCGCATAGGCGTAACCACCGAAAGCGCCGGACTGGCTGACCAGCCCGATCGTGCCGGTGCGCACCAGCCCGGCGTTGGGAACCGGACAGAAGGTTGCGTAGACCTGGTTGCGCAGGTTCATGAAACCCAGGCAGTTGGGACCTATCAGGCGTACCCCGGCGGCGCGCGCCGTGGCGGCGAGCCGCGCCTGGGCCAAGGCGCCGTCGTCGCTGATCTCGGCGAATCCGGATGTGAACAACACCACGCCACGCACATTGGCGGCAATGGCATCTTCGAGCGCGACCTGCGCCAGGTTGGCCGGCACCGCGAAGATCGCCAGGTCGACCGGCGCGCCGATGGCAGAGATCGACGGGTAGGACACCAGTCCCTGCACCGGCCCAGGCCTGGGATTGACCGGATAGATGGTTCCATTGAATCCAAAGCGCCGGTTGAAATCAACTGGTATGCCACCGATCTTCGTCACCGTATCAGACGCGCCGACGACGGCGATCGAGCGCGGCGCGAATATCGCCGACAGCGTGTCGACGCGTTGTTGTGTCTCCCGGTCCGGGTAGGCGTGCATGTTGTGGCCCTGGTGGAGTTACTGGCGCGCCATCTCGGTGCGCATTTGGGCCTTGATTTCGCCGCGCGGACTCTTGTCCGCGAGTTCGAACACGACCTGCCGGATCGTCCCGCCGTAGGCAAACGGCGCAGCGTAGTCGTCGTTGACCGGCGACAGGCTGTGGCCGAAGTCCATGCCGGTGCTCGACAGCACGAACAGCAGTTTGGGAATTTGCGCCTGCGCCACGGTGTGCGCGTCGATATCGAGCTGCACCTGGGCGCCACCATCGTCCTGGCGCTGTACCCGCACCGCCACCACGTGCGGCCCCGGTGCCAGCGCGGCATCGGCCACTGCGACCGTGTGCTGGTGAAAGCAGTTGTAGTCGAAGTGCAGGCGACCGCGCAGCAGGTACAACACGAAGCCGCTGTTGATGGTGCCGCGGGCCACCAGCGTACCGTCGCCGCCCGCGGGTGGCTGCTCCAGCTCCACTGTGGTGGTCCAGCTGCGCGCCGCGGACGGGCAGGTGTCGGCCGGTATGTGGGAAATCGGCGGGTAGTAGACGAAGCGCGTGCGCGAGGTCGGCAGGTCGGGCCGGCGCCAAGACCGGAACAGGTCCGCCGATCCGCGGTCGTCGAGCGGAAACACGCCAAACTTTTCGGCTTCCTGCCACCACAGCGCCACCATGGACTGCAGCCGCTCGGGCTGGCTGGCTGCAAGATCGCTGCATTCGGAGAAATCGGCGTCCAGGTGGTACAGCTCCCATACGTCGTTTTCGTACGGCACACCCGGCTTGTGGCGCGAAACCGCCTTCCAGCCATCCAGCCACAGGGCGCGGTGCCCGAACATCTCGAAATACTGGGGCCCGCGCGCCGGCGCGGCCTTCGGATCGGCAAAGCTCGGCAGCAGGCTGGTGCCATGCACCGGCATCTGGGGCACGTCGGCGACCGTGGCGGGCTGCTTGATGCCGATCGCCGCCAGTACCGTCGGGGCGATGTCGATCGCATGGCAGAACAGGCTGCGGGTGCCACCCGGCCCGGCAAGGCGGCCTGGCCAGTGCACTACCAACGGGTCGCGCACACCGCCGCCATGGGTGTTCTGCTTGTACCACTTGAGCGGGCTGTTGCCGGCCTGCGCCCAGCCCCATGGGATGTTGCTGTGGCTGTTGGGCCCGCCTATGTCGTCCAGCCGCTGCACCGCCGCGTCGACGTCCTCGCGCATGCCGTTGAAGTAGCGCATTTCGTCCAGGATGCCGGTGGCGCCGCCTTCCTGGCTGGCGCCGTTGTCCGACAGCAGCAGGAACAACGTGTTGTCCCATGCGCCCAGCGCCTTGAGGTGCTCCTGCAGCCGGCCGACCTGCGCGTCGGCGTGCTCCAGCATCGCGGCGTAGGCTTCCTGCAGCCGGGCCGCAAAACGCTGCTCGTTGACCGACAGCTCGGACCACGGCCGCACCCCGGGGTTGCGCGGTGCGAGTCGTGTGCCGGGCGGTATGACGCCGAACGCCAGCTGGCGCTGGAACCAGGCCTCGCGCTCGACGTCCCAGCCGGCGTCGAAGCGGCCGCGGTATTTGTCCAGATAGGCTTTTGGCGCCTGGTGCGGCGCGTGCATGGCGCCGAACGCCAGGTACAGGAAGAACGGCTTCTCCGGCACCAGGGATTTCAGGTTGCGGATGAAACCACTGGCTTGGTCCACCACGTCCTCGGAGAAGTGGTATCCGTCCTGCACGCTGCGGGGCTGCGCCACCGCATGGTTGTCGCATACCAGTTCGGGCGTGAACTGGTCGGTTTCGCCGTTGAGGAACCCGTAGTAGCGGTCGAAGCCGCGCTGCAGCGGCCAGTTGGCAAAGGGCCCGGCAGCAGAACACTCGGCCATCGGCGCCAGGTGCCACTTGCCGGCCGCATAGGTGGCGTAGCCGTTGTCGCGCAGCACCTCGGCCAGCGTGGCGGCCGAGCGCGGCATGGCGCCGCGCATGTTCGGGTAACCGGTGTCGAAATTCGAGATCGCGCGCATGCCCACCGCATGGTGGTTGCGCCCGGTCAGCAGGCAGGCCCGCGTCGGCGAGCACAGCGCGGTGGTGTGGAACCCGGCGTAGCGCAGGCCCTGGGCCGCGATGGCGTCGATGCGGGGCGTGACCAGCGTGGACCCGTAACAGCCCAGGTGCGAAAAACCCATGTCGTCGAACACCACCAGCACCACATTCGGCGCTCCGGGCTTGATCCGCGAAGCCGGCCAGGACGGCATGGATTCCTGAACAGTGCGGGCGATGACGCCACCAAATGGCTCTGGCGCGCAATACCTGTCCTTCATCGTCGCGGCTCCTGTATTGTCAAAGGCTTGCATAATTTAATTCGATCGAATTACAATGCAAACATGTGCCGCTGTCAACCGCCGACCTGTCACTTGCGCTACCCGGCCGCTGCTGGCCGGCGGGCCGCCACGGGGCAGACACGGCCATGACGGTCGACCTGGCGGCAGCGCAGGCGCCTGCCATGGCGGCGACGCCGACGCAGCTGCTCGACGTCGCCGAGCGCCTGTTTGCCGAACGTGGCATCGACAACGTCTCGATCCGCGAGATCGTGCGCGCCAGCGGCCAGAGCAACCTGTCGGCCGCGCACTACCACTTCGGCACCCGCGAGGCGCTGGTCGGCGCGCTGGTGGAGCGGCGCATCCGTGTCATCAATACGCTGCGCCACGAGCGCTTCGACCGGCTGGTGGCGCAGGGCCGCGACGACAGCGTGCACGCGATCGTCCAGGCCACGGTGGAGGTGCTGGCCCAGGTGGTCAGGCAACTGCCCTGGGGACCGCACTATGTGCGGGTCGCGGCGCAGGCGATCTTCAGCCCGCAGGTGCACCTGCGCACCTTCATCGACCCCTCCCACATGAGTGGCCATGCGCGTTGCACCGCGATGCTGCGCGCGTTGTTGCCGGATCTGCCGGCACGGGTATTCAAGGAACGCATCTGGATCGTGAACAACGAGACAACCTACTGCATCGGGCGCTGGGTGCAGGCGCATGGCACGGTGACAGCCTCCAACAGCCGCAGCTTTGGCGCCATGGTGCGCAACGCGGTGGATTTTCTGGCGGCCGGTATGGCGGCGCCCGTCGGAGCGGGCGATGTTGACAAGGCGCTGGAACTGGGCCCAAGATAACGGGCACCCCGGGGCGAGTCGGTGTGCGAGGCGATAGTGGCCCGTGTTTTTTTTATGTGTTGAACAGTTACCAGGAGACAGGCATGTTCGAGAAGATAGTGGTCGCTTTGGCGGTGGTGGCGCCGATCGTGTGGCAGTCCGGGGCGCATGCCCAGGCGCCGTGGCCCAACAAGCCGGTCAAGGTGGTGGTGGCGGGTGCGCCGGGCAGCGGCACCGACATCGTCGCGCGGGCCTTCACCGACGCATTGGCCAAGACCTTCGGTCAGCCGTTCGTGGTCGACAACAAGGCCGGCGCCAATGGGCTGATCGGCACCGATGCGGTCGCCAAGGCGCCCAACGACGGCTACACGATCCTGTTCACCTATGCCGCGGCGCACGTGGTCAATCCGGTGCTGCTGGAAAAGTTGCCGTATGACGTCAACAAGGATTTCGCCGCCGTCGCGCAGATCGGCGCGGGTGGCAACTTCCTGGTGGTGCCGCCGACCATGCCGGTCAAGGACCTCAAGGAGTTCATCGCCTATGTCAAGGCCAGACCCGCCGACGAGTTGTCGTACGGCTCCTGGGGCAACGGCTCCGGCGGGCATCTGAGCATGGAGGCGCTCAAGCAGCAGGCCGGGCTCAAGATCAAGCACATTCCCTACAAGTCGACGGCCGCCGCCAACACCGATCTGGTGGCGGGCCATATCCAGGTCGCGTTTTCCGCCACCGCATCGGCATTGCCGCTGATCCAGTCCGGCAAGATGAAGGCCATCGCCATCAGCGGCACCTACCGCTCGAAACAGATGCCGGAAATCAGGACCATGAGCGAACAGGGAGTGCCGTTCGATCTGAACGCGTATTACGCGGTCTTTGCTCCGGCGGGCACACCACCGGCGATAGTCAACAGCCTGAACAAGGAGATCATGCGGCTGATCGCGGCGCCGGAAATGGCCGAACGCTGGAACACGCTCGGATTTTCCGAGATGCCGATCAAGACGCCGGAGCAATTCTCCGAGCAGGTCAAGCGCGATCTCAGGGATTGGGGCGCGATCGTGAAGGCCGGCAACATCAAGGCCGATTGAAACGTCGGCGCTGCCGCGCGACGTGGCGGAGTCAGGCCGGTATGCGCACCGGCAAATGCGTGTAACCGCGCACGAACGGCGAGCGCACCCGCGTCGGTGGCCCCATCACCTCGACGCGCGGGAAGCGCTTGAGAATCTCCTCCCACAGGATCTTCAGCTGCATCTCGGCCAGCCGGTTGCCAACGCAGCGGTGGATGCCGAAGCCGAACGACAGATGCTGGCGCGGGCGCGGGCGGTCGATGATGAAGCGCTCGGGTTGCTCGATCGCCTCCGCGTCGCGGTTGCCCGACAGGTACCACATGATGACCTTGTCGCCCTTGCGGATCGACTTGCCGCCCAATTCCGTGTCAACCAGCGCGGTGCGGCGCATGTGGGCCAACGGGGTCTGCCAGCGGATGATCTCCGGCACCATGCTGTCGATCAGCACCGGGTTTGCGCGCAGTTTGGCGAACTGTTCTGGATTTTGGTGCAGCGCCAGCAGGCCGCCGGTCATCGAGTTGCGCGTGGTGTCGTTGCCGCCCACGATCAGCAGGATCAGGTTGCCCAGGAACTCCCTGGGCCCCATGTCGCGCGTGGCGGGTGCATGCGCCAGCATCGAGATCAGGTCGTAGTTGGGCGGCGCGTTGACGCGTTCGTTCCACAACCGGGTGAAATAAGCCAGGCATTTGAGCAGTTCGGCCTGGCGTTCGTCCCAGGTGGATATTGACGCAATACCTCCCACACCAGGCACCGTGGTGGCGACATCCGACCACCAGGTCAGCAGCTTGCGGTCTTCGAACGGAAACGCGAACAGGGTCGCCAGCATCTGGGTCGTGAGTTCGATCGACACCCGATCGACCCAGTTGAAGGTCTGGTCGCGTGGCAGGTCGTCCAGTACCTTGCAGGTCCGTGCGCGAATCGTGCCCTCCATCGCGGCCAGGTTGCCCGGCGCCACGATCGGGCTCACCGCTTTGCGCTGCTCGT
>JANLQZ010000206.1:0-3294 GCA_031368125.1 Betaproteobacteria bacterium | reverse complement strand
CGCCTTTCAGGATCCTGGCGACGAAGGCCCCGGTGCGCGGATAGAAGTCCGGCTGGTTCACCCCGTACGACATCAGGCCGCCATGTTCCGCGTAGGCGCGAAACGGCGAGATCGTGGGTAGCCGGTTGTTCACCGCGACGTCGGTAACCAGCTTGATAACAGGAGTCCGGCTCAGTTCGGGTGACTCAAGAACCGCGATGGCTTTGATGCCCGCGCCGATGCCAGCCCCCAGCGCTGCCGCAATACCCTCGGAGCCGCGCACCGCCAACACGTGAACCTCGATGCCGAACCGCTGCGCGGCCTCCTTAGCGGCCGCCAGTTGCGCCGGACCGGTGGTCGAATCCCATAACAGGCCAATCAGGCGAATGCCTGGGGCGGCCGAGCGCAGCAACTCGATCCACTTGCCAGCCAATGCGGGAATATCGAGGAACAAGCCGGTGAGATTGCCACCCGGTCGCGCCAGGCTGCGCGCCCAGCCGGCCTGTACCGGGTCGGTTTCGAGGTCGAAGGCGACGATCGGGATCTCGCTGGTCTGCTCCCGCGCGGCCTTCACGGCGGAGGGCCCCACCGCAAAGATCAGGTCGACTTTGAGCTTCACGAGTTCCGCAGCCAGGCTGGGAAAAAGTTCCGGCTTGCCAGGCGCGAAACGGTTCTCGAAGGTGAAGTTCTGGCCTTCGATGTAACCCAGCTCGCGCAGGCTCAGGGCCAGGCCGTCAGCAATCGGCGTGCGAATACCGAGGAAAGGGTGCAGCGCTCCCACCACGGGAAGCCGCTGCACCGTCTGCGACCCGGAAAGATTGGGCGCACTCAGCAGCGCCAGCGCCAGGGCATTGGCAAAGTCGCGGCGGTTTTTCACTGAATCACCTCATCGGCGCGGAGCAACACGTTCTGCGGAATGGTGATGCCCAATGCCTTGGCCGCCTTCAGGTTGATGACCAGCTCGAACTTGGTCGGCTGCTCGACCGGGATGTCGGCGGGCTTGGCGCCTTCGAGAATCTTGTCGACCAGCTGGGCCGAGCGGCGCAGTTGGTCGGCCCGCGACGCGTCGTAGGAAAACAAGGCGCCGGCCTCTGCCATGTACGAGGCATGGCCGACCACGGGCACGCGCCGCCGATTGGCCAGTTCGATCAGGCGTTCACGCAGATTGGTACTGATCGTCGTGCCCGACAAGACCGCGTCGACTCCCTGCCCGATCAGCCTGGTAACCGCGACATCGAACTCGACCGGGTTCGATGCTTCAGCCACCACGACAGTCAGGCCGGGTGCCGTGGCTACAGGCGCGAGTGCGGCAAGGTCGATCGTGGATCGCGTATCTGTCGGGTCGCCCGGGACCCCGAGGCGTTTCGCGCCAGGCAAGATTTCGCGCAGCAGTTCGACGCGCTTGGGAGCAAGCGAATCGATGACGCTGACGACACCGGTCACATTGCCACCCGGACGAGCGAGACTGGCAACCAGGCCCGTGCCCACGGGATCACCCACGGCGCCAAACACAATCGGGAACGTGCGCGTAGCCTGCTTCGCGGCCACGGCCGATGGGGCGGGCGGCGCATAGAGCAGCTCCGGCCTGCGCGCCACCAGCTCGGCCGCAAGCCGGGGCAGGTCCCGCTGCTGATCGTCGGCATAGGTCCGGCGTAGGCAATGGTCTGTCCCTCGATCCAGCGCAGCTCACGCATCTGGTCGAAGAAGGGCTTGAGGGTGACCTCCTCCTTCGCGCGCGTGCTGGGCGCCAGCACGCCGACGCGGCGCAAGCCGGTGGCCGGTGTTTGCGCCCGCGGCAGCTCTGCGTGGCCCGAGAGGCCGGCGCCCAGCGCGAGCACGAGAAGTCGCCGTTGGTTCATTGAATCACCTCATCGGCCCGCAGTAGCGATTGCGGCAATGCTTCTCATCATGTCGCCCCCGTGTGCGTCCCGGGATTTGTGCCTTGCAGCGCACAACGCAATTCGCCCGGCGACCGTGCTCCAACGGTTCATTGGCCTCGCCACTTGGGTCAACAACCAGCTTACGCTTGAACGCCAGTCATAGGGGGGACCGTGTCAATCTCTCCGCGCCACCAACCGGCAGCAGACCCGCAGCGGCACTGGCACCTGGACCGGCAGACCGGTCTACCAGGGCTTGATGGCCGCGTGCAATGGCCAATGGCCGCTGAAACCGAGCACCACGCCCTTGATCGCGATCAACTCTTCCGTGCCGATTGACCTGCTGGGCGACGATGCTTGCACCAACCTGCCCGCAGTGGGTAAGTGCACCGTGCCTGACTGCCTGCTTGGTGCGCACCGACAACGCCTGCTGGCGTACCGGTAGGCGCGCAGCGCGGCCAGGCCGCTCAGGTCAGGCCAACGTCACAGGCTCGGCAGCACCCCGCCAGGGCTTGATCTTCGCAATGACGCGACCGGCCGCATCTTCGGCGCACTGCACGTCGTAGTTGGCCTGCAGGTTCAGCCAGAAGTGGTGCGATGTGTTGAAGAACCGCGCAAGCCGCAACGCCGTATCGGCGCTGATACCGCGCCGTTCCCGCACGATCTCGTTGATGCGGGCGGGCGTCACATTCAAGGCACGCGCCAACGCGGTGCTGGAAAGGCGCATTGGCACCATGAACTCTTCACGAAGTTGTTCGCCAGGATGGATTGGGGGTAGCTTTTTGCCCATGGTTTTTTCCTTCAGTGATAGTCCACGATCTCAACGTCTTTAGGGCCTTGCGGTGTCCACACAAAGCACACGCGCCATTGGTCATTGACTCGGATACTGTGCTGATCCTTGCGGTTGCCGCTTAAGGCCTCAAGCCGGTTGCCCGGCGGAGACGCCAAGTCGCGCAACTCGCGAGCCGCGTCCAGCTGGTCCAGCTTGCGCCGCGCCGCCGCCTCGACATTCACGAAACGGGCCACCCGGAGGCGTTTGTGCAGCGCTTGCGCGTCGACGTCCTTGAACGACAGGATCATGGCGTATCGTATGTCGATACGAGATATCGCGCAAGCCGTTTCCAACAGCCGTTTCCAACACCAATCAGGTCAATCAGGTCAATCCGACCCTGCGCGAGAAGAAGGACACACTGCCTGTGCCAACGCGACGCGACGCCGCGTGTTGGTTATCCCGTGGGCGAATGGGACGCGCCGCCGCACCCTCAGGATCCAACTTGCTCAAACCTGGAGCGATCCCGTCAGCGCAGACCGTAACCCAGCGCTGCCGCAGCGTGTTTCTGCGCATCGAGCAAGGCATCGTCGGCCAGCGCCCGATTGAACCTGGGGTGTGCGCTCAGGGCTTGCATTCCTTGGGCTCGATCATTGAGCGCGACCGAGC
>JANLQZ010000193.1:0-6876 GCA_031368125.1 Betaproteobacteria bacterium | reverse complement strand
TCCCGCAGGTCCAGCGACAGCCGCTTGACACCCTGGTGCAGCGTGGCGAAGGCGGCGGCGTTGTAGTGGCCCATCGGGTCGCCCGCTGGCGGCTCGATCTTGGTGCAGGTGGCGCCCATCGCTCTCAGGCGCATCAGCGCGGCGGGCCCCGGCACGTTGAGCGCCAGGCTCAGGATACGGACGCCGCGCAGCGGCTTGATCGGGGAGGGGGTTTTGGTGGCGGGCATGGTGTGGCGCAATTTAACCCGGGCACCGGGCGCCGACGTTCACGCGTGCGACATGCCGGGGACCGACGGGTGCGTTCTCAGCCGCCGAAATCCAGCGGCAGACCCACGTAGTTTTCCGCCAGCGAACGCGACGCGGCCTCGGAATGGATCAGGTAGTCGAGCTCGGCCTCCTGCACCTTCTGGCCAAAGCCGGCGCTGTCGGGAAAGCGGTGCATCAGCGAGGTGAACCACCAGGAAAACCGTTCGGCTTTCCAGATCCGGCGCAGGCAGCGGCCGGAATAGTGGTCGATGCCGGCTGCGCTGCGCTCGCCGTAGTATTCGGCCAGCGCACCCGACAAGAACTTGACGTCGGTCGCGGCCAGGTTCAGCCCCTTGGCGCCGGTGGGTGGCACGATGTGCGCCGCGTCACCGGCCAGGAACAGGCGTCCGAAACGCATCGGTTCGGCCACGAAGCTGCGCAGCGGCGCAATGCTCTTTTCGATCGACGGGCCGGTCACGAGTTGTGCGCGTGCCTGCGGGTCGAGGCGGCTGCGCAGCTCGGCCCAGAAAGCATCGTCGGACCATTGTTCGACCTTGTCGCTCAAGTCGCACTGCACGTAATAGCGGCTGCGCGTCTGGCTGCGCATCGAACACAGGGCAAAACCGCGTTCGGTGTTGGCGTAGACCAGCTCGTGCGAGACCGGTGGCACGTCGGCCAGGATGCCGAGCCAGCCAAAGGGATAGACCTTCTCGTATTCGGTGACCGATCCGGGCGGCACGCTGGCCCGGCACACACCATGAAAACCGTCGCATCCGGCGATGAAATCGCATTGCAGTTCGTGCTGCAACGGACCCTGCGGCCCGTCGGATTCGTAACGCACAACCGGGTGGGAGCCGTCAAAGTCGTGCACCGTGACGTTGTGCGCGCTGTAGACGCTGGGCAGTGCGGCCGCGCTGCGCGCGTCCATCAGATCGTGTGTGACTTCGGTCTGGCCGTAGACCATCACGTGCTTGCCGCCGGTGAGCCGCGCCAGGTCGATGCGGTGGCGCGCGCCCTGGAACAACATCTCGAAGCCACCGTGCACCAGACCTTCGCGGTGCATGCGCGCGCCCACGCCGGCTTCATCCAGCAGGTCGACCGTGACCTGCTCCAGCACCCCGGCGCGGATGCGGCCCAAAACGTAGTCCGGGCTCTGGCGCTCGATGATGACGTTGTCGATGCCGGCCTTGTGCAGCAGCTGGCCCAACAGCAGGCCGGAGGGGCCTGCGCCGATGATGGCAACCTGGGTTCGCATGTGTGGGTCTCCTGCCGTGACGCGGGTCAAGCATATGCCGACACCGGTGGTCGGGCCAGCCACCGGACGCGGTGATTGTGCGATGATCGAATCACTTGTGCGATAAGCGCACAGTATTGGGGACTCCCGCCACTGCTGCCATGACCGCTGCGACCGCCATCCACAAGACCGATCTGATCGAAGGCATGGCCAAGGGCATGGCCGTGCTCGAGAGTTTCGATACCGAACGCCAGCGCCTCAACGCCACGCTGGCGGCGCAGCGCGCGGGCCTGAGCCGCGCTGCCGCGCGCCGGCACCTGCTGACGCTGTCACACCTGGGTTATCTGGAGACCGATGGCAGTTATTTCTGGCTCTCGCCCAAGGTGCTGCGTTTCTCCGGCAGCTACCTGTCATCCGCGCGGCTGCCGCGCGTGCTGCAGCCCACGCTGAACCGGCTGGCGCTGCAGCACCGTGCCTCGTTCTCGGCCGTGGTGCGCGACGGCGACGAGGTGGTGATAGTGGCCAATTGCGGCCAGGGTTTCGACCTCGCGCCCGCCGTCGCGACCCGGCTGCTCGCCTACGGCCTGCACCTGGGCGCGCGTCTGCCGGCACACGCCACCTCGACCGGCCGGGTGTTGCTGGCGGCGGAGTCGAAGACCGCGCTGAACAGCTGGCTCCGGGGCCGGCAACTGCCGCGCCTGACGGCGCATACCGTCACGGGGCAGAAGCAGTTTCGCGCGCTGCTGGAGCAGGTGCGCAGCGACGACTTCTGCCTGGCGAGCGAGGAGCATGAACCCGGCGTGCACGCGCTGGCGGTGGCACTACGAAATACCCACGGCCACGCGGTGGCGGCGCTCAACGTGGTGTTGCCCGGTCCCTGCCCGGATGCCGTGTGCACCCGGCAGCGGTGGGTGCCGGTGTTGCAGCAGGCTGCGCGCGAACTGCGGCCGCTGCTGTGACGCTGACTGTGCCGGCCTAGGCGAGCGCGCGGCCGGTCGCGCTAGGGGTGGCCGTCGTCACCAGGTTCTTGACTTGCACCAGTTCGGCCATGATGGCGACCGCGATCTCGGCCGGCGTCTTGGCGCCCAGCGCCAGGCCCACGGGCCCGTGCAGGCGCGCGAGCTCGTCGGCGCTCAGGTCGAAGTGTTCGGCCAGCCGTTTCTTGCGCGTTTCCTGGTTGCGCCGGGACCCCAGCGCACCGACGTAGAAAGCGTCCGACTGGAGCGCCGCCAGCAGGGCCATGTCGTCGAGTTTGGGGTCGTGCGTGAGCGCCACGATGGCCATGTGGGCGTCGGGAACCAATGTGCGCACTACGTCGTCGGGCATGCCCTCGATGCGCTGCACGCCACCCGCCATGGCGCCCAGTCCGGCCGCATATTCCTCGCGCGGATCACATACCAGCACGTCGAAATCCAGCATGGTTGCCATCTGCGCCACGGCCAGCGACAGTTGACCGGCGCCGATCAGCAGCAGCCGCCATTTCGGACCAAACACCTGGGTCATGGTCGACCCGTCGAAGCGCAGGTCCTGGCCACGTACCGCGTCTGCCAGTTCCACCGCGCCGGTGGCCAGTGTCAGCGTGCGCGCCACCAACTGGTGCGCCGTTGTGCGCGCCAGCAACTGCGCCACCCAACCGGAGCCGAGCAGCGGCTCCTGCACCAGCCGCAAAGTCCCGCCGCAGGGCAGGCCGAAACGGGTGGCTTCCTCCTTGCTGACACCGTAGGTGATGACGGTCGGCCGCGCACGATCAGGCTCCAGGCGCATGTCTGCGAACGCGGCCTTGGTGCGGGCGATCAGGTCGTCCTCGACGCATCCACCCGACACCGACCCGCTGACCATGCCGTCGTCGCGCACCGCCAGCAGCGCGCCTGGCGGGCGCGGTGCGCTGCCCCAGGTCTGCACCACAGTCACCAGTGTGACGGCGTGACCGGCATCGCGCCATGCCAGCGCGTCGCCCAGCACCCTGAGATCAAGACTTTCCATGGGTGTGACCGTCCATTTGAACCGCGGCGCGATTGCGCCAGGCAAAGAACGCGCGGTACAACGCAACACTGATGACCATGCCCCACGTCATCCCGACGAACATTCCGCCGAGCATGCCCGACAGCGTGCCTGGACCGGCGCTCATTTGCCAGCGGGACAGCCACAGTGCTCCCGCCGTCATGCCGACGATCATCCAGGTCGAGCACATCAGGTTCTGGGCAAAAAGCGAGCACAGGTAGCGCCCGCAGTCGGCCCGGAGCATCCGCAGGCCGGGAACGGCCATCAGACCGCCCGCCAGCATGCCGGCGTGCATGCCCGGCAGGAATTCGATGTGCAATCGCAGGCTGTCCATGAATCCCAGGTTGGCCGACTGGGAGCACAGGTCGGCCAGCCGTTGCGGGCCGACCTGGTAGATGTCGTACAGCAACCCGAGCAGCATGCCGCCAAAGCCGAGTGACAACATGACATGGGGCGGGGACAACCCAGCGCGCTGGGGCCGCACCAGTGCCAGGGCCGCGCATCCCAATGCCACCAGGCACAGTGTGGCCAGTATCAGCATGAGTGGCTGTGTGTCGGCGACGGGAGCGGGTTGTCGAAGCAGCCACAGCGTCACGGCGACCGACGCTACCAGCAGCACCGGTGTGAAACCGGAGGAGCCGATGCTGCGCGCCATCCAGTGGGGTTGGGTCTTGACGTTCACGTTCATTGAGGAGGCGCGTCGGTGGGCGATCAGGTCCGAAAGAATCGATGGTAAGCCAGTATGCGGGTAAACCCCGTGGCCGACAGGGCCACACTACACCAACACTCAAGACGTTGGGATTCGAAGCAAGGCCGAGGGTGTTTGCGCCCGATCGCCTTGCATCGTGGCCGGGACTTTAGCGCTTGTCCTGAAACTGTGTGAGTTGTGTGACGCAAAGGCGAGTGCGTTGCACGGCTATCCGCGTTCAGGCACGATGGCCGGGCGTTGGTGCTGTCGTCCCACATAGTCGTCGATGCAGCGCTTTTGCCCTGGGCGTGTCGATTGTCAGGATCCGATGCGCCGCCGCTGCGGCCCCCACGCGCCGGGCCAGGGTCGCCGCAGAAATTGCTAGCCGGAACAAACAAGGAGACAAAGTGATTCCACCCGCATTTGAGTACCACGCGCCCCGATCCATCGGAGAAGCGCTGTCCCTGCTGTCGAGCCTCGGCGAAGACGCGAAGCTGCTGGCCGGCGGGCACAGCCTGTTGCCGATGATGAAGCTGCGTTTTGCCCAGCCCAGCGCGCTGATCGACATCAACCGGATCCCCGAGTTGCGCGGCATCCGCGAAGAGGGCGGGCGGATCCGCATCGGCGCCATGACAAGCGAGAATGAACTGATCGCATCCAAGCTGCTGCAGGATAAGCTGCCGCTGCTGGCCGAGGCGGCGTTGCTGATCGCCGACCCCCAAGTGCGCAACCGCGGCACGATTGGCGGGGACATCGCGCATGGCGACCCCGGCAACGACCATCCCGCGATCGCCATGGCGCTGGACGCGACCTTCGTGCTGCAAGGGCCCAAGGGCGAGCGCCAGGTCAACGCGGTCGATTTCTTCCACGGCACCTACATGACAGCGCTGGCCGAGAACGAGATCCTGACGGCCATCCTGGTGACCCCGTTCGCACCCGGCACGGGCTCCTGCTACCAGAAACTAAAACGCAAGACGGGTGACTGGGCCACTGCCGGTGCGGCCGTGGTGCTGCGCATGGCCGGGGGTGTCGTGACGCACGCCAGCATCGGCCTGACCAACGTGGCGCCAACCGCCCTGCGTGCCCGCGATGCCGAGGCGGCGCTGATCGGCAAGGCGCTGACGGACGCCACGCTCGACGCGGTCGTGAAGGCGGTGCGTGGCATCTGCGAACCGGCCGAAGATCTGCGGGGGGACGCCGAATACAAGACCGCGATGGCCGGCGAAATGGCCAAGCGGGCGATTCGCACGGCGGCCTCGCGTTGCCATTGAACCAGCAACAACAGGAGACTTCCCCCATGAGCAAGAAGATTGTTTCAATGACCGTGAACGGCCGCAAGGTCGAGGAGGTGGTCGAGCCGCGCACGCTGCTGATCCATTTCCTGCGCGAGAAGATGAGCCTGACCGGCGCCCACATCGGCTGCGAAACCAGCCACTGTGGCGCCTGCACCGTGGACATCGACGGCCAGTCGGTCAAGTCCTGCACCCATCTGGCGGTGCAGTGCGAAGGCAGCGACGTCAAGACCGTCGAGGGCCTGGCCAACGCCGGTGTGTTGCACGCGGTGCAGGAGGGTTTCTACAAGGAACACGGACTGCAGTGCGGCTTCTGCACGCCGGGCATGCTGATGCGTGCCTACCGATTCCTGCAGGACAACCCCAACCCGAACGAAGAGCAGGTCCGGGTCGGCATGTCCGGCAACCTGTGCCGCTGCACCGGCTACCAGAACATCGTCAAGGCCGTGCTGCACGCCGCGCGCGCCCTGCAACAAGACAAGGTCGCCGCCTGAACCACGCACGACCACCAAGGAGACACACATGAACGCACCATTGAGTGATCGCGAAAAGGCCCTGATGGGCATGGGTGAGTCCCGCCTGCGCAAGGAGGACGCCCGTTTCATCCAGGGCAAGGGCAACTATGTGGATGACATCAAGCTGCCTGGCATGGTGTTCATGGACATCGTGCGCGCGCCGGTGGCCCATGCGCGCATCAAGCGCATCAACAAGGAAGAAGCGCTCAAGGTTCCGGGTGTGATCGCGGTCCTGACAGCCGACGACCTCAAGCCGCTCAAGCTGCACTGGATGCCGACCCTGGCCGGCGACGTGGCTGCGGTGCTGGCCGACGAGAAAGTGCATTTCCAGATGCAGGAAGTGGCCATCGTGATCGCCGACGACCGCTACATCGCCGCCGACGCGGTCGAAGCGGTGGTGGTCGAATACGAAGAGCTGCCGGTGGTGATGGACCCCTACGCCGCGCTGCTGCCCGACGCGCCGGTGATCCGCTCCGACCTGGCCGGCAAGACCAGCGGCGCGCATGGGCCGCGCGAGCACCACAACCACATCTTCACCTGGGATGCGGGCGACTCGGCCGCCACCGATGCGGCCTTCGCCGCCGCGCCGGTCACCGTCAGCCAGCACATGCACTACCCGCGCGTGCACCCCTGCCCGCTCGAGACCTGCGGCTGCGTCGCCAATTTCGACCCCATCCGCGGCGAGCTGACAACCCACATCACCTCGCAGGCGCCGCACATCGTGCGCACCGTGGTCTCGCTGCTATCAGGCATCCCCGAGAGCAAGGTGCGCATCATCAGCCCCGACATCGGCGGCGGCTTCGGCAACAAGGTGCCGATCTACCCGGGTTATGTGTGCGCGATCGTCGCCAGCATCGTGCTGGGCAAGCCGGTCAAGTGGGTGGAAGACCGGATCGAGAA
>JANLQZ010000180.1:0-3125 GCA_031368125.1 Betaproteobacteria bacterium | reverse complement strand
GGTAACGATGGCCAAGGCCAAACCCGGCGAAATCGACTATGCATCCAACGGCGTCGGGGCGGCGCCGCACATGTCGATGGAGGTCTTTCAACGCGCCGCCGGCGTCAAGCTCAAGCATATTCCGTACAAGGGAAGCGGACCGGCGTTGCAGGACATGCTGGGCGGTCGCGTGTCCTTGTTCTGGGCTGCCGTCTCGTCTGCGATGCCGCACATTCAGTCCGGCAAGCTGGTTCCGGTAGCGTACGGCAGCCGGGAGCGCTCGCCGTTGTTTCCACACGTGCCGACCCTTGCCGAGACCTTCAGCGGACTCGAAGCCGTTACCTGGATCGGCGTTGTGGGGCCTGCGAAGATGCCCGAAGCCGTGGTGCAGAAGATCAATGCCGATTTGCAGAAAGTCCTGCAAAGCACGGCTTATCGCGAGATGCAGACCGCGAAGGGCAACGAAGTGCGTGGGGGCACAACCGACGAGTTCGCGAGACAGATTCGCGTCGAGTACGAACGCAACAAGGCTATGTTTGCCAGCGGAGAAATAGCGCGCGAGTAGTACCCACGCGACCGCTCGCTGGGCCGGACGCACTTCGGAACCTGATCACATCAACACCTCGGCACCATGCCGAATTCGAACCAAGAGCTCTGCATTGTCGCCACCTGCTGCCACCGCGCAACCACCCACCTACTCACATGAAATACCAAGACTTTTCGAGCCGCTCCTTCTCCCGCCCGTTCCCACGCCGGGGGCGTACATCGATGCACCGCGCGCTGGCTGTGTTGCTGGCAGCCGTGCTCGCCTGCGTGGCAGCGCCGACCCTCGCACAGGGTAGTTACCCGAACCGACCGGTCAAGCTGGTTGTCGCGTTCCCGCCCGGCGGAGCGGTCGACGTGATCGCGCGCGACATCGCAACCGGCCTATCGGCTTTGTGGGGGCAACCGGTCGTGGTGGACAACAAACCCGGAGGAGGTGGGGTGATCGGAGTCGACTCCGTGGCCAAGGCCGCGCCCGACGGCTACACGCTGATGCTCGCTTATGACGGCGTCACCGTGCTTCCGTTCCTGCAGGACAAATTGCCGTACGACATACTGACCGACCTCAAACCGATCGCACTGGTCGGCAACATGCCGATGATTCTCGTCACGGCGCCGTCCTTCAATGTGAAGACCGTGCCCGAATTCATCGCCGCCGCAAAAGCCAGGCCGAGCGCAATCGATTACGCGACCAACGGCATAGGTTCCACGACGCATTTCACGATGGAGTCGTTTCAGCGCGCAGCCGGAATCAAGCTCAAGCACATTCCCTACAAAGGCAACGCCCCCGCCATGCAGGACATGGTGGGCGGTCGGATACCGGTAATGTGGGCGGCGGTTTCTTCGGCGCTGCCACTGGTCCAATCCGGCAAGCTGGTACCGGTGGCGGTCGGCAGTCTCGAACGTTCTGCGCTGCTGCCGCAGGTGCCGACCGTGTCGGAATCCGGTCTGCCAGGATTCGAGGGGGTGAGCTGGCTCGGTGTGATCGGGCCGGCCAAGATGCCGGAAGCGATTGTTCAGAAAATCCATGCCGACTTGCAGACTGTCACGCAAACCGCGGCTTATCGCGAATTGCAGTCGAAACGAGGAAACGAGGTGCGCCGCGGCAACAGCGCGGAATTTTCCAAACTGATCCGCGCCGACTACGAAACCCACAAGGCTGCCTACGAACGTGGCGAGATGCCACGCGAGTAAGCATAGCAACGGCGCAAACCTTGTTGAGCTAAAAACATGAGCAAGTCCGAGCCACCCGAACGCCACTCGGCTTCGATAGAAGTCCCGGTCTCCGGCCTTGCAACCCAGCGCGTATGGGGCAGCGACATGGTGGCCGAGGCGATCCGCAACATCGACCTGGAGTACGTCGCGCTCAATCCAGGGGCAAGCTTTCGCGGCTTGCACGACAGCCTGGTCAACCACACCGGCAACCGGCAGCCCCAGATGCTGCTGTGTCTGCATGAAGAAAGTGCGGTATCGATTGCGCACGGTTACGCCAAGGTAACCGGCCGCCCGATGGGCGTGATACTGCACAGCAACGTTGGCCTGATGCACGGTACGATGGGTATTTTCAATGCGTGGTGCGACCGTGTACCGATGGTGATCCTGGGTGCCACCGGTCCGGTGGACGCCAGCCAGCGCCGGCCCTGGATCGACTGGATCCACACCAGTGCGGACCAGGCGGCACTGATTCGCAACTACGTCAAGTGGGATGACCAGCCAGCGTCGGTCTCAGCTGCGATCGAGTCGATATCGCGTGCCCATCAGATCACCCAGACCGCTCCCAAAGCGCCGGTATACGTCAATCTCGATGTCTCGCTACAGGAGCAGCAGTTGCCGAACCGGCTGGCCATGCCGGAGATGTCGCGCTACCGGCCAGCGGCACTCGCCGAGCCCAATGCCGATGCCGTGACCGAAGCGGTCGGGCTATTGACCGGCGCGAAAAAAGTGGTGCTGCTGATCGGCCGGGTCTCGCGTAACCGGCAGGACTGGGACCGGCGCATCGCGCTGGCGGAGGCCTTGTCGGCCAGCGTGGCGACGGACTTGAAACAGGGTGCGGGATTCCCCTCGACACATCCGCTGCACCTGGGGCCACCAGCCGTCTTTCCCTCCTCGGAACTGGGCGACGCGATGGCCGATGCCGACGTCATACTGAGCCTGGATTGGGTCGACTTGGCGGGCACTTTCAAAATGGCGTTTCAAGGCAAGGCGCCGAGGGCGCGTGTGATTCACGCTTCACTCGACCAGCAGTTGCATCGCGGCTGGAACATGGAGTATTTCGGCTTGGCGCCGGCGGATGTGCATGTGATGTGTGATGCCGATGTTTTTGCCGCGGCGCTGGTATCCCATCTGCCGACCTCGAAGGACCGTGTAAGCCTGGAGCCGCGATTGGCGGCGCCGCCGCAGGTACTGACCGATCGTGTCAATGTCCGGGCCATCGCGGATGTCCTCAACCAGCAGACTGCCGGTCAGGACGTCTGCCTGATCCGCCTGCCAATCGGATGGCACGGAAGCTACAGCGCCTTCAACCATCCGCTCGACTATCTTGGGTACGACGGCGGCGGCGGTATCGGTTCGGGGCCCGGAATGTGTGTCGGCGCGGCGCTGGC
>JANLQZ010000174.1:0-2205 GCA_031368125.1 Betaproteobacteria bacterium | reverse complement strand
GTGGCCTGTGTCTTCAGCCGCGAGCCCGTGACCCCGGTGGACCCGTCGTGCGGGGTCGAGTCCGACGGCTCGCTCAACTGCCACGGCTACGGCTCGATGGTCAGCGTCACCGCCACCTTCGGCCACTGCGCTGCGGGCTGGGTTATCAATGCAATCGCAGCGCGGGCCTGACCAGCGCCCGGTACCGGCCATGAACCAAGTTATAATTTTAGGCTTTGCGGCACAGTGATAAGTGGTGCCGCAAGAACGAGGTGTCGGGACGTTAGCTCAGTTGGTAGAGCAGCGGACTTTTAATCCGTTGGTCGGCAGTTCGAGCCTGCCACGTCCTACCAGAATGCGGGGGCCTGATCGAAAGGTCGGGCCCTTCCCCTGTACCTCTGCACCGCCGCCGGTGCACAATAATGTCCGTCGGCGGCAAATGGTTTTCGAAGTGGGTTCTTAGCTCAGCTGGTAGAGCAGCGGACTCTTAATCCGTAGGTCGACAGTTCGAATCTGTCAGGACCCACCACTTCAAATCCACGCCAGAGATAGAGAGTCCGCTACTTAATCAGTAGCAGGATTTTTTCAATTCAGCGCTGGTGCCAGTTTTTGGTTCGATGGAAGTTGACTTGGATGTACCGACGGGCTGGCCGGTGTCAACTATCCTGGCCGCCCGTGACAAGGTAATTGTCGCCAACCACTTTGCATCGAACCCGGTGAAGATGATCGTGTACGCCTGGTTCAACGACGAAGACACGCTGCGCAAGGCGGGATCAAAAACCGATGTGTACGAAGCGTTCAAACGGATGCTGGCGCGCGGGGTTGTGCCGGCGAGCATCCATGCGCTGCTGACCAACGCAATCGAAGCAGGTTGATCCTGGAAGCAAAGACGTCAATGAAATACCGCCCGCATCAACTGCGTACTTCGCTCAGAGGCGCACACTGAGAGGCCCTGCGGATTCCATGGATCGGATGGCGGGGCGCTGCCGGACGCGCAGGTTGACGTGAACCCTCGCCAAATCGGCGCCGCACCATTTGCCACCGGCAACCCGGTCTCAAAGGGCGTCGTCTTGGCGGACGAGGTCGGCTTGGGCAAGACTATCGAAGCCGGGCTGTTGTTGTCGCAGCGTTGGGCCAAGCGCAAACGCCGCCTCTCAATCATCACGCCGCAATCGGTGCTGGTTGCACATGCATTGGCGCAGCCTTGAATCTTTGCTCGGCTTGCCACACGTCATAGGCGCTTTGCTCGGCCAGCCACAGGCGGGCTTCGCCTCCACGCGCCACGCCCAGCCAGGCCTCGATGCGCAAAGCCATCTCAGGCGAAATAGCGGCGCGGCCGTTCAGCACACGCGATAGCGCCACGCGCGACACGTCCAGTTGCTGCGCTGCCTGGGTAACTGTCAATCCAAGCGCGGGCAACACATCGTCGCGCAGCGTCAGGCCGGGGTGCGGGGGGTTGTACATGCGGGCCATCGTCGTTTCTCCAGTCTCAGTGGTAATCCTGATAATCCACCAGCACCGCATCGGTGCCGTCAAAGCTAAAGGTCATGCGCCAGTTGCCACTGACCCATACCGAAAAATGCCCTTTGACGTCGCGCCCTTTCAAAGGGTGCAAGCCCCAGCCCGGCAAGTTCATGCCCTGGGCATTGGTCGATTCGTTCAGGCGACGAAGCATGGCTGCCAGTCGGGGCGCGTGTACCGGCTGGATGCCGGCCATGCTCCCTCTCTCGAAAAAGGCCTTCAGGCCCTTGTGCCGAAACGTCCGAATCATGTGACATTGTATCGTGTAACGATACGAAATGCCTATCAGCCAGCCACCACGCGCAAGTCGCCAAGTTCCTCGTCACGTCGGCGGCTTGGCCATCAGGTCCAGCGGATAGATCGGCCGGCGCAGCTTGTTGAGCCGATGCTGCGCGAAGTCGGAGGCGCAGTTCCCGACGCCGGCGCATTCGACCACGGCGCTGGCCAGGTGCGCCATGCCGGCGCGCCAGTGGATGCGGCTCTTGGGCATCACGTAGTGTTCCATGGGACGGACCACGCACGGAGCCTCACCGCGCCCCATCGGCAGCGCAAGCCACGCCATGTTCCCATGGCAACTCACAGCAGCCACGGCACGAACCTCTTGGTCCCCTGCGCATAGGCGTCGTAACCACCGTGGTGCTTGTGCATCCAGCCTTCCTCCAGCCGTGATTTCAGGTACAGGACCACGGCGAGGGCCGACCACGC
>JANLQZ010000162.1:0-3117 GCA_031368125.1 Betaproteobacteria bacterium | reverse complement strand
CTCGTTCTTCATGCGCTCGTTCTTGCCGGTGGCGTTCATCATGATGTACATGTTGCGCAGCGTCGGCGCCTGTATGACTTTGAGGTTCTGGACCCCCTTCATCCGCACCGCGAGGAACGGCGACACATTGTCGACAATGTCGACTTCACCCGACTGCAGTTGCGCCAGCCGGGTCGACTCATCGGTGACGATGCGCAGCATCAGCTTGCCGACGGCGGGTGGCTTGCCCCAATAACCGGGGAATCCTTCCAGGGCGATGAACTCCTTGATCTTGCGCTCCTTGAACTTGAACGGGCCGGTGCCCATCGGGTTGTCGCCAAAGACGGTGTCGCCCACCGCCTCCACATGCTTCTTCGACAGCATGTAGAGATTGGTGTCCATGTTTTCCAGCATGCCTGCGTCGCGCTTCTTGAGCTTGATCCTGACCTTGAGGGGACCGACGATCTCGACGTCGGCGATGTTGGCGGCCAACACGCCGGCGCGCGGCCACTTGCGCACCGGGTCGACCGCCTTCTGCCAGCTGAAGCGAACGTCTTCCGCCGTGAACGCATCGCCGTTGTGGAACTTCACATTCGGGCGCAGCGTGAATTCATAGGTCAGCCCGTCGTCCTTGACTTCGACCCCCGTCGCCAGGGTCGGGATCAGTGCGCCTTTCTCGTCATGTCCGTACAGGCTCTCATACACGTTGGCCATCAGCAGGTAGTCGTTGGCCGCGAAGAACTTGGTCGGGTCGGTCGAGAAGACGTCGACCGAAATGGCCGCGGTGACATCCGGGGCCGCGAGCGCCTGGCTTGGCACACCCGATGCAAGCGCGCCCACGATCGACAGCGTTGCGGCGGCTGCGCCGGAGGCACGCCGGATGTGTTTGAGCAGGCTGCCGACAACGGCGCGCGGCAGCGACGCGGAACCGACCGAGGTGCCTGCAGTTGTGCAGAGTGGAGTGAACGTGGTGCTGGCAAGCATTGAAAAGTCTCCTTGTAGGGGTCGTCGTCCGAATCAGCCACCTAATTTTCTTAGGTGCCGCTATGATGCCCCAATTGAATTGTACTGTAAAGTATAATTTTCGTCTGTTAGGTACTTTATTTCTGCACACTGGCCCGGCGGGTGGTGTCTTGCTGGCGCATCCTCGGGGATGCACGGGCATCGGCCCAGAGAAGGCAGAACAACGCGGTGCTGCGCACGTCGGCCAGTGCGCACGAGGTGGTGGCAAAACATTCGTGTCGATCGGAGATGGAATTGACGACAGCTTCTTGGACGTGGTCCTTCGCGATACCCGGTGCAACCTGTTCGCGGTTGCGCCGCCCGTATTCCTTCATGGGGCCGGGCCCGGAATGCCGGCCCCGTGCGTGCGTAAATTGCGCTGCACTGATTTCCGCCGCGAGTCCTTTGCGCCCGGAGGACGCCCAGCCCTCCAATAGAATCTTCTGGCCCCGCAAGAGCCATCGACGCCAAAATCGCACGAACACTTCAACACAGGCACCTGGAGGGGCGGCGAACCCGATCGTCATGACCGGAACATATCGGGGACACCACGGCCGGCCCGCCACGCCGCGGCGGACAGGTGTATTTATCAATCTTGAGTGAACTTAAATTGCACCTGTCCGGCGTGGACATGGCTCGAGCCGCAATGGAAAACCGATGCGAGTAGCACCTGAAATAGTCTTGACCAGTGATGAGCATGCCGAATTGACGCGCCTGAAGCAGTCCAAGCTGACGAGCGCGCGGCGGGTCCAGCGCGCGCGCATCGTCTTGTTGGCGGCCAAGGGCATGCAGAACAAGGACATCGCCACAGAATTGAACGTGGGGCGCGTCCAGGTGGCCCGTTGGCGCGAACGTTATGCGCAGTTCAGGCTTGCCGGCATCGAGCGTGACCTGCCGCGCGGGGCGCCACCGAGCGCCGTCGACGTCGCGCGTCTGATACGTATGACCACGCAGTCCAGTTCCGAGGCGGGCAAGCCCTGGAGTTCCCGCACCCTGGCCGCTGCGCTGGGCATCAGCGCGGCGAGCGTTTCGCGCCATTGGCGCGCCAACGGCCTGAAACCGCCGCAGTTCCCGCGTGGCGCCCAACCGGCGCGTGATGCCGAACGCCAGGAGCCACCCCAAGACGTTGCAGCCCTCTACTTTTCGCCCGCCGGTCGGGCCCTGGTGCTGTGCTGCGACGTGGCTGGCCAGTCACCGCCGCCGGACGACGCACAACCAAGGAAAAAGGGGCGCGCCACGGGTATGGCAGCCAGGCGCAGGTCCGATGATTTCACCGGGCTGTTCGCCGCGCTCGAAGCGCTCGACGCCAAGGTCGCTATCCCCGGGCAGCGGCATCCAGGCCACGCCGAATGGCTGACGCTGCTACGGCGGATCGACCGCGAAACTCCCAAGGGCAAGACGCTGCACTTGATAACGGACCGCGCCGCCCTGCATCGGCAGCCCGCCGTGCAAAAGTGGCTGTCAGGACACAAGCGATTCACCGTGGGCCTTGCGCCCGCCCCCACGCCCTGGCTCGATGCCGTGAAGCAGTTCTTGCGCGCCATGACCGACGGGCAATTGCGCCAGGACCTGTTCACCAGCGTGCCGGCATTGGTCGCCGGCATTGAAGAATACCTCGCGCGGCGGGATGCCGACACCATGCCCTTCGTTTGGACCCGGGGCGGCGGCATCCTGCAAGGGCCGACACGCGCCAACGCCCGCTCTGGCCGAACGGTGAGCACATCGAACTACGCCAACCGGACACGCGCCGGGTCCGCGAGCGATGCACAGACCGGGGTTGATGCGCAGGGTGACAGCCTGCGCGACAAGGTGCTTACCCTCAAGCGCGACCGCATTCTGCAGGTGGCCGCCAAGCTTTTCTTCGAGCGCGGTTACCTCCAGACATCGGTGGATGCGATTGCGGAGCGCCTGGGTGCGACAAAGCCGTTCGTGTATTACCACTTCAAATCGAAGAGCGACATCCTGGTCGAAATCTGCGAGCGCAGCACCAGGAGCGCGCTGGCCGCCGCGGAAAGTGCGATGTCCGCCAAAGGCAGCGCGTGGCTGCGTCTGGAGCAGTTCCTGCGCGAATTCACCAACGTTGCGTTGCAGGAGCACCAGCTCGTCGCGATTTATTTCCGCGAGGAAATCAGCCTG
>JANLQZ010000129.1:0-2645 GCA_031368125.1 Betaproteobacteria bacterium | reverse complement strand
GACACCGAGCTCCGCAGGCGGCTTGGTGCCTTTGACCACTTCTGCGCCGTTGAGCAGAAAAATGCCAAAGGTATTGGCGTAAACCGATGCGGTTTTTGGGTCCAGAAAGCGGCGGATGCCAAACACAAAATCCTCCGCCGTTACGGGGTCGCCATTCGACCATTTTGCATTGGCCCGCAGCTTGAACACCCAGGTGGTCTGGTCAGTCTGCTTCCAGCTCTCGGCCACACCCGGCACGGTTTTGCCCGCATTGTCATTGGCCGTAAGCCCTTCAAACACATCGCGCGTGATGTTGTTGGCCCCAACCGATTCGGCCAGCGCCGGGTCCAGCGTCTCGGGCTCGGACCCGTTGTTGCGCACCAGTTCCTGGGTTTCATGCAGCTTGACCCCGGCAGGCACCGTGGCCGCCAGCACCGAGCTGCCGTATGCCACGCCGATACCGATGGCCAAGGCACAGACTTCGAGTTTGATGTTCATGGGGACACTCCAAGAAAAATTGAAAACACGGCGTCAATCCGGTCGCGAGAGCGGCCATTGTGCGCCCAACGCCATCAGCCTGAGACCGATGGGAGGGTTACCGCGTTCGAAGCTGTGCACTATAACTCCGCCGCCACGGTCGTTCATTCGGGAGTAACCCTTCTCAGGCGAGGTCAGCGCGCGTGGCCTGCGCGTGGCTGCCTGTGGCTGCCTGTCAATGCGGCAGGCTGGCATCTGCACGCAATTGCGCAAGCAAGTGCTCGCAGCGCGCAAAGGCATCGAATACCTCATGGGCGCCTTGCAACAACACCAGCGCCGCATCGGTGGGCACCAGGCGCTTGCCCCGCAGGTCGAACAGGCGAACACCCAACGACTCGCTGAGTTTGCGCAAATGGCCCGACAAGGTTGGCTGCGCCATGCAAAGCGACTCCGCGGCGCGCCTGGCACTGCCGATACGAACCACGGCCTCGAAGGCGGCGAGTTGGGGCAGCGTGCCATGGCGCAGGTAACGCCGCGAGACCCCGGAATCCAGCAGAGTAGCCATTGCCATTCCTCGTGTGAGCAGGGAAAGGCAAAGGTCTCGTCCATGCCGCAAGGGCAACCCGGGCGCCGGGGCCTTTCAGCCCGTATTGACGGCCACTCGGCACACCTGGCGCGCGCCAGATGCGGGACTACTCCCGCTTTGCGTTTACGCACGGCATCCACCACCGTCGCGCGGCATATTTATAACATGGCCGGTGGCTTCGGCGAAAGCCGCCCAAGGCAATGCCCACATGAGATAGGAGGAGTTGATCGCGAGGCGCGATCGATCGTGAATCGCGAAGCTTCCACCGTGCGAATCCGCTGAAAATCAACAGACGACCTTGTCACGCATCAGCACACTACCGATGGACCCTGGCCAATTCCTGTCTGCCCTGGTGGCGATCATCGTGATCGACCTGGTGCTGGCTGGCGACAACGCCATCGTCATCGCACTGGCGGCACGCGCATTGCCGGCCCACCTGCAAAAGCGCGCGATCATCTGGGGGGCTGTGGGCGCCATCGGCGTCCGTAGTCTGATGACCGTGGTGGTGGTGTGGCTGCTCAAGATTCCGGGCCTGCTGGTCGCCGGTGGCTTGATGCTGCTCTGGATCGCCTATGGACTGCTCCGTCCCGACGAAGGCAATGGCGAGAGCCATGGGCCCACGGCCAGCACTTTCTGGGGTGCGATGCGCACGATCGTGGTCGCCGACGCCGTCATGGGACTCGACAACGTGCTCGCGGTCGCCGGCGCCGCTCACGGCAGTTATCTGCTGGTGGTGACCGGCCTGATCATCAGCGTGCCCGTCGTCGTCTGGGGCAGCGCATTAGTGCTCAAAGTGGTGGACCGCTACCCCGGCGTCGTCTATCTCGGCGCGGCAGTACTGGTGTGGACGGCAGTCAAGATGGTCAGCGGCGAAACACTGCTCAAACCCTGGTTCGATGCCTCGCCGTTGCGTCCAGCCGTGGTCTACCTGCTGATTCCGCTGGTACTCTGGACAGGATTCCTGCGCAACCACCGCCAGCTCGAGTCGCGCATTCACGCACGCGTGGCCGAGTTCGCGAGGCAGCGCCCGCCAGGCGAGAGTTCAGCGCCCGCGTCCATACCCCTGCGCACCCGGTTCAACCAACCCGAAGGAGATCGAAGCATGCTGAAAGTCCTTGTTCCCATCGACGGCTCGGCCAACGCCCTCGGTGCTGTCAGCCATGCCATCACCGAATACCGGCGACACCACGAGCTCGAACTGCATTTGCTCAACGTGCAGCCGCTTTTGTCCAGGTACATCGGGCGGTTTGTCCGCCGCCAGGACCGTGAATCCTGGCATCACGAGCAGGCCCGGGCCGCGCTGGCCGGTGCGCGCGCGTTGTTGGTGCAGGCCGGCGTGCCCCACGAGGCGCACTGGGTCATGGGCGACCGCGGCAAAGAGATATGCAACGCGGCCAAGCGATTGGGTGCCCACCATATCGTCTTGGGCACCGCACGCAAAAACTCCCTGACCCGCATGCTCGAAGCTTCGGTCACCAATCGGGTGCTGGAATCCACGCCGGTGCCAGTCGAGATAGTGGCCGGCAACGCGGTATCAAAATGGGAGCAATGGGGCCTGCCCGTCGGGGCCCTGGGCGTCGGCGGACTGCTGCTGCTGGCGCTG
>JANLQZ010000118.1:0-2151 GCA_031368125.1 Betaproteobacteria bacterium | reverse complement strand
TCTTGCCCATGCGCCGGCGCGCGAACAGGCCCCGCGCCGAGGTCAGACCCAGATCGAAACCCTGCAGATAGGCCTGCGCCAGGTCCGGCCGCGCAAAGTGCCAGGGGTCGGTCGGTTCACTCATCCGACAAATTCTGACAGGTTTTTGTCAATTGACGGTTTGAGGTCGGAGGGGGCCGGAGGGGGATTTCGTCAGTGGCCGGTCCGTGCCCGGTGGCGGGCTCAGGGTATCAGGCTGCTGTCGGAATCCAGCGCATTCCACAGGTTCCAGAGCCTGGCAACGATGTAGAAATAACTTCTGGCATGCAAATTGTTTGGTAACTGTTGGGCGGCAGGACGCCTACTTCGGCCTGGGATTCTTTCGAGGATTGATTTTCGGGGATGATGGCGCGCCGGTGGCGGACCAGTCCAACACACGCAGCCCGGGAACGTGCGCAAAGGCACCATCGGCGCTGACCAGCGTGCAGTCTTCGGCCCATGCGTGGGCGGCGATCAGCAAGTCCATGGCCGACAGGCCGACACCGGCACTTTCCATGCGGGTCCGCAATTCGGCATAGGCCTGCGCGGTGGCGGATGTCCAGGGCAATACACGGGTGTCCTGCAAGAAGGCAGCGACGGCGGTGGCCAGGCGGGTGGCCTCCGGCCGACGCGCCACCCCAAAACGCAATTCGGCCTCGGTTATCACGGATACGCAGGCGCTGTGTTCCATCAACAGCTGCTGCAATTTCGGTCCCACGCGCCCACGGATCAAAGTCGATGCGGCGTTGGTGTCGAGCAGGTAGGCATAGGCTGCACTCACGTCAATTCCCGGTCAATGGGCGGCAAGGGGTCGCGCGACAAATCAAAATCCTCGAACTCCGCAGGCGCTTCGGCAATCAGGCGGTCACGCAACTTGACCCAGTCTTCGAATTTCCGGTTGCGCGGGCTCAAGATGACATCGCCGGTCATCGGGTCGCGCCGGATGGACACTTCGCCACCTTCAAAACGGAACTCGGCCGGCAGCCGCACGGCCTGGCTGCGACCGTTCTTGAAGATCTTGGCAGTTTGCATGGGGAGACTCCTTTCGGGGGCTAGATGCAACGCGATGCAACGCGATGGATCGCGATGGCATCGCATGGCATCGCATGGCATCGCATGGCATGGCATGGCATGGTATATACCTTGGTTTATATCACCTGCTCCGTCGCAGTTCAAGTAACGTACCAGAAGACTTCGTAGATCGCGACGAGTCTCGGTGGCAACTCGCCATCAAAAACCTCGTCCGGCCGATCGAAGCCGCCGCTGTCGCGCTTGGTGACCGTGTCGGGTCGTCCAGCTTCACGGTCGACGAGCAGGTTGACATTGGCAACGTGTGGACAGCCGCAGGGCGCCGGCAACATCGACGTTCCTCGGCCTCGAGCGGCGACGGGCGCCAGCCCGATCAACGGCACATAACCCGTCTAGCCGCAATACTGTTCGCTTTACCCATGTCATTGCGGCCCCGGATCGGGTCCGGGGTTTCAGCACCCGCAATCCATGGATGCCGGATCATGTCCGGCATGACAAGCTGAACAGTATTGCGTCTAGCCGCGCCCCCTGCCACTGTCCCCCTCCACCAGCCGTGGCGGCCCCAGTTCCGCAATCCGGTAACCCGTCGGCCAGGTCCGGTTCCTGCGCACGGTGACGAAGTTTGGCGTGCGCCGCGCCGGCAACCAGCGCACCAGCCATCCGCGCAGGCGCAAGGCGCCGGCCACCACCGGGCACGACAGCGGCAACGGCCGGGGGAAACCAAACGCCGCCAGCATCGCGTCGTCTAGCAGCGCATAGATGCTGTAGTGCACCACCGGCGCGAGCAGGCGCGGGTACCAGGACGCGAACAGGTCGCGCGTGGCGGTGCCGATCTTGCGGTTGCTCTCGGCAAAACGGAAATTGGCGCGCTCGTAATCGGTGGCCCAGGCTTCGAAGGCCTCGTAGCTGGGCGGGATGTCCCGGATGCCCATGCGCGTGCCGATCTGGCACCAGAAATGGTAATAGGCCAGTTGCTCGTTGCGGCAGCTGCGGCGCCAGCCGAAGCGGTCGATCCAGCGCAGCGGCTCGTAGATGAAGGTCGACAACACATACAGGTAATCGTTGTTGTCGATCCTGAAATGGCCGTGTACCCAGTTCATGCGC
>JANLQZ010000074.1:0-4360 GCA_031368125.1 Betaproteobacteria bacterium | reverse complement strand
AATTGAGCGTCGGCACGCGCGACCGGTAGACATAGTCGATGCACAGGTGGTCCTGCAGGTGCTGTCCGACCGCCGGGCTGTCCGCCAGCACGGCAATGCCGAGCGACTGCAGTGCGGCGCCCGGTCCCACGCCAGAGAGCTGCAGCATCTGCGGCGTGTTGATCGATCCGCCTGACAGGATGACCTCGTGCCGGGCGCTGCAGCGCCGTGCCTGCCCGCACTGTACAAAAGCGACGCCACTGGCGCGCCGGCCTTCGAACAGCACCCGCGTGACGTGCGCGCCGGTTTCCAGCCACAGGTTGGCGCGCCGCCGCGCCGGGCGAAGGTAGGCGGTGCTCGCGGATTCACGCAGGCCGCGCCGGGTGGTGATCTGGTTGATTGCGACGCCTTCGTTCGACGTGCCGTTGATGTCGTGGTTCCGGGTCAGGCCGACCTGCTCGCCGGCGCGCAGGTAGGTCTCGCACAGGGGATGCACATCGCCCGACACATCGCTGACGTGTAGCGGACCGCCGACGCCGCGCGCCGCGTTCGGGCCATGCGCGCTGTCTTCCATGGCCCTGAAATAGGGCAACACGTCGTTCCACGCCCAACCCGGATTGCCCAGCGCGGCCCAGTCGTCGAAATCGCGCGGCTGCCCGCGCACGAACACCATCGCGTTGATGCTGCCGGAGCCGCCCAGCACCTTGCCGCGCGGCCAATAACCCTGCCGCCCGGCCAGCGCCGGGTCGGGCTCGGTGCGGTACATCCAGTTGACGGCCGGGTTGTAGAACGACTTGCCGTAACCGATCGGCGCCTTGAGCCAAAAGCGCTGGTCGCTGCCGCCAGCTTCCAGCAGCAGCACGGTGTGGCGGCCTGAGGCCGTCAGCAGATTGGCCAGCACACAGCCGGCGGATCCGGCACCCACCACAATGAAATCAAACTCCGTCACAGCGCATCCAGGGTTTCGACAGTGTCCAGCATCCCACAGGTTTTGGTATGGCGCACAGGTCCGCTTTGAAAGAAATGCCAGGCCACCGCGGCGCGAGCGCATGGGCATCGGATTGCCGCTCGCACTCTCAGACCCTGGCCCGCGCCTTGCGCGCGGCGGTGGGTGCCAGGCGGCTCTCCAGCACCTGCGCCAGCACTTCCACGCCGGCTTCGATCACCTTCGGTGGTACGCCGCCGAAACCCAGCACCAGGCCGTTGATACCCACCGGCGCGAGCGCGAAACGGCCGATCGGCGACGCCGTCACCTGCCGCTGATCGGCGTCCCTGGCGATGGCCGCTTCCGAGACCGCGGCCGGCAGGTAGCCGATGGTGTGCAGCCCGCTGTGGGTCGGCACCACGTCGAGCAGGCCGCCCAGGCGCCGGTGGGCGGCCGCAACCAGCGCCTCGTGGCGCTCGAGATAGACGTGGCGCATGCGCCGCACATGGGCCGAAAAATGCCCCTCGTCGATGAACTCGGCCACCAGCGCCTGCGTGTGTGACGGCACGCCCTGCAGGAACTTGCTCATGATGGCGCGCAAGCTGTCCACCAGCGTCGGCGGCGCCAGCAGGTAACCGAGCCGCAACGCCGGAAAAAGCGACTTGCTGAAGGTTCCCACGTAGATCACGAGCCCGGTCGTGTCTACGCTCTTGAGTGTCGGCGGCGGCCGGCCACCGAAGAAGAATTCACCGTCGTAGTCGTCCTCGATCACCCAGGCGCCAGCCTGTTCGGCCGCATGCAGCAGCGCAAAACGCCGCTCCAGGCTCATCACGCTGCCAATCGGCTGCTGGTGCGAAGGGGTGACGAACGCCAGCCGGAACTGCGGGCTCAGGCGCAGGCCTTCGTCCACGCGCAGGCCGTCGGCGTCCACCGGCACCGGAACCAGGTCGGCGCCACAGGCGATCAGGCTGTTGCGCGCGCCGATCGCGCCGGGGTTCTCGAACCACACCTTTTCCCCCGGATTGAGCAGTGTCGAGCCGATCAGGTGAAAGGCCTGCTGTGCGCCACCGACGATGAACAGTTGCTCCGGGTCGCAGGTGATGCCGCGGTTCGCGCGCAGGTGCGCCGCCAGCGCCCGGCGCAGCTGCGGCGAGCCGTACGGATCGCCGTAACCCATGATCTCGTCGCGCGCGCCGCGCAGGTACTTGGCCGACAGCCGGGCCCATTGCGCCATCGGAAAAACGTCGAAGGCCGGCAGCGCGGTGGTGAACGCGCGCGGCAGATGCGGCAGGCGCTGGCGGTCGCCGAAGCGGCCCACGGCCTGGGCCATCAGGCGCGACAGTTTGGGTGCGATGCGCAGCACCGACGCGACGTCGGGTTGGGGCGGCTTCGGTCGGCTGGCGTTGAGCACATTGCTGACAAAAGTGCCCGATCCGGTGTGCGACTCGACCAGGCCCTCGGCCACCAGCCGGTCGAAGACCTCGATGATGGTGGTTCGCGACAGCCCGAGTTCGCGCGCCAGCGTGCGGCTCGCAGGCAGCCGCTCGCCCGCCCGGAAGCCGCCCCCAGGATCATTTCGCGCAGCGCCACGCACAACTGGGTGCTCACCGGCTGGTGCGAACTTCGGTCGATCCGGATCGACAACAGCAGTGAACCACCGGCGCGTTTGACCATCGCTCTTCCAACAAGGACCTGAAAATAATGGTATCACCCATCGTTCAAAATGGACCTGTGGGGCAATCCAGTTTGGCGGGATCATGCCGGCATCCACCGACCACCGCGCGCCGCGCCAGCACCATGAAGATCCACCGTATCGAGACCTTCTGCAACGAATTCGTCGGTTTCGTGCGCGTCACGACCGAAGACGGCGCGCAGGGCTGGGGCCAGGTATCGACCTACCACGCCGACATCACGGTCCAGGTGCTGCACCGGCAGGTGGCGCCGTGGTCGCTGGGCCAAAACGGCATGGACATCGACGCCCTGATGGACCGCATCAGCGAGCGTGAACACAAGTTCGCGTGCTCCTACCTGTACCGGGCCATGTGTGGCCTGGACACCGCCCTGTGGGACCTGCGCGGCAAGCGCGAAGGCCGGCGTGTATGCGAGTTGATCGGTGGCACCGCACGGCCGATCCGCGCCTACGCGTCGTCGATGAAACGCGACATCACGCCCGCGGACGAGGCGGCGCGGCTGGTGGCGCTGCGTGACGAGTTCGGTTTCGATGCCTTCAAGTTCCGGGTCGGCTCCGAATGCGGCCACGACGTGGACGAGTGGCCTGGCCGCACCGAGCAGATCGTGCCCACCATGCGCCGCGCCATGGGCGACGGCGTGGAACTGCTGGTGGACGCCAACAGCTGTTATTCGCCGCAGCGCGCGATCGAGGTCGGCAAGCTGCTGCAGGACAACGGCGTGTGCCATTTCGAGGAACCGTGTCCGTACTGGGAACTCGAGCAGACGCGGGAGGTGCGTCAGGCCCTGGCGCTCGACGTCACCGGCGGCGAGCAGGACGCCTACCTGCCGATGTGGAAACACATGGTCGCGATGCAGGCGGTCGACATCGTGCAGCCCGACGTGTGTTACATGGGCGGTCTGGCGCGCACGCTGCGCGTCGCCCGGATGGCCCATGCGGCAGGGTTGCCGTGTACGCCGCACAGCGCCAACCTGTCGATGGTCACGCTGTTCACCATGCACCTGCTGTGCGCCATTCCGAACGCAGGCAAGTACCTGGAGTTGTCGATCGAGGGGCCAGACTACTACCCCTGGCAGGAGGGCCTGTTCGTCGAGTCGCCCTACCGCGTGCGCGACGGCAAGGTGCAACTGCCGGATGGCCCCGGATGGGGTGTGGAGATCCGACCGGGCTGGCTGGAGCGGGCCAGCTACCAGGTGAGCGAGCGCCAGTGAGCGCCGGCCCAATCGGCTTCGGAAGCGAAATGGCCCTGGAGGCGTTGCGCCGCTGCAGCCGCACGAAGAGCGTGGCCGGCGGTACCACAGCACCGTGACACCGGTGTGCGTTGGTCGGTCGAAGATTTGAAACCGGCCCTATTAGGGCAACCACCTAGTTTCTAAAGTCCTGGTTGGCAGTCCAATCGAGGGCATCCAGAACATCAACGAGAGGAAATTCCCATGAAGATTCACCGCACACTGGTCGCCGCCGTCGCAATGGCATTCGGTCTGGCCGGCGCCGCGCAGGCCCAGGAAAAAACCTTGCGCCTGCTGACCTGGGCCGACTACGCCCCGGCCGACATCGTGGCGCAATTCGAAAAGGAGAGCGGCTACAAGGTTGAACTCACGCTCTCGAACAACGAGGAGATGATTTCCAAACTGCGGGCCACCGGCGGCGCGGGCTTCGACCTCGCGCAGCCATCACAAGACCGCATCACCGGGCCGCAACAGGAATTCCAGATCTACAAGCCGATGGACATGAGCAAACTCAAGGCGGATCTGTTCATACCGTCG
>JANLQZ010000059.1:0-2505 GCA_031368125.1 Betaproteobacteria bacterium | reverse complement strand
CGACAGCGTGCTGATCGAGGGCTTTGCCGGGCGGCTGTCGGAGCTGGTGGCGCAACACGTGCGGCAGTGGGGCGCCGAGCTGGTGGTGCTCGGGTCGCACGGCCGGCGCGGCGTCGGGCGCATGCTGATGGGCAGCGACGCCGAGCAGATCATCCGGACCAGCCCGGTGCCGGTGCTGGTGGTGCGCGCCACCGAAGCCGGCGGCGCCAAGGCACCTGCGTAGGACCACACGGGTACCACCCAACGGCGCCGACAGGCCCTTCGCTTCCAGGGTGTGGAGAGTCACACGCAGTGGACGAACGTGGTGGCGCGTTTCATACGGCATAACATTCAAAAGATCGGGCAGTGCCCGTTCGTCATCGACCTTCATGCCATTTTTGCAAACGGGTGGGTGGGCGGGATCAGGCCGGAGCGGCGCTCAGCTCCGCGGCTGTCCCCCGCCCTTGCGGGCTCCTCCTCTATGCCGCTGCGCCGAGCGCCGCTCCGACCTGATCCAACCAGCGTGATGGGAGTGCGGTGCGCCAAAGCCCGGCTCGCTTTCTTGACACTTGAGCCATATCCATCTACATCGATATCCATGTGGCAACATGTGCCCACGGGCAACTGCAGCTCGATGCTGCCTAAATTCGTTGGGCGTCAAGGAGGCAACATCAATGATTGAGGCAAAAGACTACTTTCTCGGTGCCGGGGTGTTGGTCACCTTGATCCTCGGTATATGGAATGTCGTTGCAAATTGGCGATCAAATCGTCGGACGGCCTTCATCAATACGGTGACTGCTGAGCGCGTAAAGTGGCTTGGTACGCTTCGGGAAAATATTTCAACGTTCTGCGGACTAACCCATACGTGGCGGTTTTCCGGGCTGGAGGGCAAACCCGAGGAGCTGAACACTCTCCTGCAGATCGACAAATTGAGACATCTGATCCGCCTTCAGTTGAATCCGGATGGTGTTCACGACAAATCCATTGAGGCTCTAGTTACTCGAATTCCAGAGCTTACTCATACGACACAAGAAACAGAATTGAAAGAAGCGCTGAACCAGCTTGTTGAGGTCAGCCAGAAGCTCCTGAAGGACGAATGGGAAAAAGTCAAAGAAGAGTCCAAACGAGGCGATCTGAAAGAACCCGAACATTGTTTGGGATTCGTGTTTCGACGACTTCATGATTGGTGCTCAAAAGCTACCGCTCGCGGGTAAGAGGCAGGTAGACCGTGAGTGATCTGCCGTCCAACCCGGCGCTCAAGCGGAGCACCAACAGCCGGCCGCGCAAAGCGGCGTGTTTATCATCCTCTTTGCGCGGCCGGCTGTTGGCGCCCGCTTAGCTCTACGTTGCACCAAGATCAGGAGGGTGTCATGCAGGTGGAAATATTTATGCAGGGCCAAATCTCTGTTGACGAAGTCCTCGATATCTATCGGGCAAACGATTGGTCGTCAGCTGAAAAGCCAAATGAACTGATGGCAGCCTTGCAAAACTCTCATAGCCTCGTCACTGCGCGTATTGCTGGCAAACTTGTCGGCCTTGGCAATGCTATTTCAGATGGGTATCTAGTGGTCTATTTCCCACACATGCTGGTTCACCCAGCATTTCAAGGCAGAGGCATCGGTAGGAAAATGATGGCAGCAATGCTCAAGAGGTACGCTGGGTTTCACCAACAAATGCTTACCGCGGACGGTAAGGCAATTCAGTTTTACGAGTCATTGGGTTTTGAACGAGCAGGAAAGACAGAGCCCATGTGGATTTACGCGGGAACTGAGCACTAATGCAAGCTTTGTTGCACCACAGTGAGCGCGGACCCAGATACGAACCGCCCGGTGCGGACCCACACGCCGGGTGGTGTGGGAGGGTCCGGCATGTGATCGCCGGCCCCTATCCCGATTGATGCCGCTGCGCCGAGCGCCGCACCGGCCTGATCCGATCAGCGTGGTGGGAGTTGGGTGCGCCAACCACGCTCGCCGCCGAGGGCGCTGGCTGGGCGTCGCGGCGAGGTAAAGGGGGAGGCCGCAGGCCGGAGGACACGAGCGGCGGCGCCCAGCCAGCGCCCCCGGCTCGCCAACGCCCGGCCCCCTTTCCTGGTATCTGAACGCAATCTGGCATCAGTCAGCGCGAACGAAATCGATGAAACCGCGTTCCACGTCGGCCACGACGAGCCGCACCCGCATCTGCTGGCCGATCTTGAGCGCCGATCCATTGGCCACCAGCTTGCCTTCGGCCGGTGGCGCGAAGATGCGAACCCAGTTGGCGCCATTGCTGCTGCCGGTCACGATACCGTCGAATTGCTCGCCGATGCGCGATTCGAGCACCAGCGCTGCTTCGGACTTGCGCACCCGCCGTTCGACTTTCTGCGCGCCGTCCTCCTGCTCGGTGCAATGTGCCGCCAGCGCGCCCAGGTCGGCATTCGAGTATGGCGCGTCGGTGGCGCCCAGAACGGCCTTGAGCAGGCGCACGGTGATGAGGTCGGGGAAGCGCCGGTTCGGCGCCGTGGAGTGCATGTAGTCGCCAACGGCCAGC
>JANLQZ010000021.1:0-2911 GCA_031368125.1 Betaproteobacteria bacterium | reverse complement strand
CCTCGTCGCCCTTCGCCAGCGCATCGATCATGGTCCGATGCTCTTTTTGTTTCTTCATCTGCGGACGGATCATGACAAAATAAAGCACCACAAACATCAGCACCAGGGGCAACATGCTCATCAGTGAGGATTGCATGTCGCTGCCTGCGGCAGCGGGAGCAGTTTGGGCAAAGGCAGAAGAAATGAACACAGCTAACTCCACGACGAACGATTGGATGGACCCGCGCACAGCCCTGGTCCTGGGCGTCGGGCGCATAACCTTGCATTGTATGCGGCGGCGTCGGCGGCCGGACCGCACGCCGCCGTTGGCAACATGCGGCGACGTCACCGGAAGACCCCCGCCATGAACACCCAGGAGCACGACCATTCCCATCTGGAGTCGATGGACATGCGCGTGCGGGCGCTAGAAACACTATTGATCCAAAAGGGCTACGTTGATCCGGCGGCGCTCGACCACATCGTCGAGACTTATGAAACCACCATCGGCCCGCACAACGGCGCCGCGGTGGTAGCGCGGGCGTGGGTGGACCCGGCTTTTCGGGACTGGCTGCTCCTGGACGCCACCACTGCCATTGCGTCATTGGGTTTTGGCGGCCGCCAGGGCGAACATATGGTGGCCGTGGCCAATTCGCCGCAGGTCCACAACATGGTCGTGTGCACTTTGTGCAGTTGTTACCCATGGCCGATATTGGGACTGCCCCCGGTCTGGTACAAAAGCGCGCCGTACCGTGCCAAAGCAGTCCTTGACCCGCGCGGCGTGCTGAACGACTTCGGCGTTCAGTTGCCGGCGACGACGGCATTGCGGGTCTGGGACTCCACGGCCGAGGTTCGTTACGTCGTGCTTCCGATGATGCCGGCACAGGCCGCGGGCATGGACGAGCACGAGCTGGCGAAACTGGTGACGCGCGATTCCATGATTGGCACAGGTCTGGCACTTTGCCCCGCGCCTGCGGCGCCGCGGCCATGAGTCGCCTGCGCGCGGAGCCGCGGCTGTGAACGGCGTCCATGACATGGGCGGCCAGCAGTGTTACGGGCCGGTCGTCGCACCGGCGGACGAGCCGCTGTTCCATGCCGACTGGGAGAAGCGCGCGCTTGCCTTGACCCTGGCCATGGGCGCAAGCGGGCAGTGGAACATCGACTTGAGCCGCAAGGCGCGCGAGTCGCTGCCCCCGGCCCTTTATCTGGGCAGCAGCTATTACGAAATCTGGATCCGCGCGCTCGAGGTCCTCCTGCTGGAGCGCGGTCTGGTAACAGAAGCGGAACTCCGCTCCGGCATGACGCAGGCACCCGGCAAGCCACTGGTGCGCGTGTTGCACGGACCGGACGTGGCGACGGCCCTGGCCCAGGGCTCCCCCACCGAACGGCCGGCCACCGGTGCCGCGCGCTTTCGAACCGGCGACCGTGTGCTTGCCAGGAACATGCATCCGGGCGGACACACCCGCTTGCCGCGTTATGTTCGCGGCCACGTGGGAACGATCGGGTTGGTCCACGGCACACACCTGTTCGCCGACACCCACGCGGCGCGGCCCGAGCCCCCGTTCGATACCAGTGCGCACTGGCTGTACAGCGTGGTATTCGACGCCTGCGAACTATGGGGTCCGCAGGCCGACCCGGGCACACGCGTCAGCATCGACGCATGGGAACCCTATCTGGAACCGGCCGCGTGAGACCACACGGCCGCCCGAAGGTGCGTAGCACGAAGGTGCACCAATGACCCACCGCCTCACGCTGGAGCAAATCGCTGCGACATGCGCAAGCGGCGGTGGCGAGCGGTTGCCGATGCCGCCTGAAACGGCCGTGCAAGGCGTGTTCGCGCAGCCATGGCAGGCGCGCGCCTTTGCGCTGACCCTGGTGTTGCACGTGCGTGGCCTGTTCAGTTGGAGCCAGTGGGCCGCCATGCTCAGCGCAGAAATCAAGCAGGCGCAGGCCGGCGGCAATGCCGACGACGGCACCGACTACTACACGCACTGGACCAATGCGCTGGAGCGGATGCTGATCGACAAAGGCCTGGCGACCTCGCAACAGATCCATGCCCTTGAGCAGGCCTGGGAGCAGGCTGCGGCGCGCACGCCGCACGGTCAGCCGATCGAACTGCTAGCGTCCGACACCGACCGTCTTCGGTAGTTGCCCTGCCGGTTGCGGTGCGCGCCAGCGCGCCATGCTGCCCTGCCATTGCCCCCGGGCGACCTTGAGGGTGCGCTCCTTCACGTGCCCGAAGCCCTTGATCTGCTCGGGGATGCGGGCGATCTCGACCGCCAGGGCGTGATTATCGGCATCGAGCGTGGCGAGCAGTTCGTCGATGCTGGCCCGGTATTCCCCGATCAAGGCGCGTTCCGTGCGCCGTTCTTCGGTACGGCCAAAAATGTCCAGCGCCGTACCCCGCAGCACCTTGAGCCGGGCCAGCACCCGGAACGCGGTCAACATGGCCGGACCGAACTTCTTCTTCTGCAACTCGCCCTTGTCATTGCGATTCGCCAGCAGGGGCGGCGCCAGGTGGTAGTTGAGCTTGAAATCGCCTTCGAACATGCTGTCGACCCGCGCCAGAAAGGCGCTGTCGGTATGCAGGCGGGCGACCTCGTACTCGTCCTTGTACGCCATCAGCTTGAAAAGATAACGCGCCACTGATTCGGTCAAGCTGGTCTTGCCAAGCGCCGCTTCGCGCGCGCGCACCTTGTCCACGAAGGCCCGGTACCCGGCGGCATAAGCGGCGTCCTGGTAAGCAGTCAGAAACTCGACGCGCCGGTTGACGATGTCGTCTGGCGTCTCGCGTTTCCTGAATTGCAGTATCTGCGCCGGCGCCAGCAGTTTTTCCACGCCGGGCCAATCGTTGGCCGCACGCCGGCCCCATTCGAAAGCCGTCTTGTTGTTTTCCACTGCCACCGCGTTGAGTTCGATCGCCCGCATCAACGAC
>JANLQZ010000008.1:0-2668 GCA_031368125.1 Betaproteobacteria bacterium | reverse complement strand
CAGCGCCATGCCGGCGCCGGCCGCCGCGGCGTTGATGTAGGGCGGTGTGCCGGTGTCGAAACGCCGCGCGCCGTCGGCATAGTCCAGCAGGCGGATGTCGAACGCGAACGGATTCACGCGCCCGAACCAGCCGGTATTGGCGGGCTTCATCTGTTGCGCCAGTTCCCGGCGAACGTACATGAAGGCGATGCCCGGGCAACCGAGCAGGTATTTTTGCGCGCCGCAGACCAGGATGTCGATCTGGTCGCGCACCACGTCGATCTGCATCGCGCCGACCGATTGGTAGGCGTCCACCAGCAGCACTGCGTCGCTGGCGCGCGCGAGTACGGCAATCGCGCCGATGTCCTGTCTGAAACCGTTGGAGTAGGACACGTGCGACACCGAGACCAGCCGTGTGCGCTGGTCGATCACGCGCGCGTAGTCGTCGAGCGCAATCGCAGACGCGCCGTCGCCGGCTACAAAAGTCACACTGGCGCCGCGCGTCTGCTGCGCCAGCCAGACATGCCCGAGCGACGGGAAGTCGATTTCGCCCAGCACGATGCCGTTCTTCTCGCCGCCGAAATCGAGGCAGTTGCCTACCGACGAGGCCAGGTCCGAGACGCAGGACATGGCGGCGATGTCGCCACTGTCGGCCCCGATCAGGCGCGCGAATTCGGCTTTGGCCTGGTCCAGGGCGACGCCCCAGCCGACCCAATACATGCCCTGCTCCTGCCACGACGCCATGTAACGCGCGATGGCGTCCGCCACCGGTGTGGCCAGCGCACTCTGGGAACAACTCGAGAGCTGCGCCTTGTGCGCCAGGATCGGGAACAGCGCGCGCTGGGCTTCGAACGGGAATGGCATGGTGGGTTTCAAGGTTGGTGGATTGGAAACAGCGCGCCGTGGTGCAGCGGCATGTACAGGAATATTGCAGCCGCGACCCGGGTCGAAGTCACGCGCATGCCGGTTGGTCCGGATTCAGGCCGCGGCGGACGCGGGCAGTCTGGCCGTCACCTCGATCTCGACCCGGGCGCCATCGACTGCGAGCGGGCAACACACGGTGGTGTTGGCGGGTCGCGCCGCGCCCAGGCGCCGCTTGAGCACCGCGCTCACGGCCACGACATCGTCGCGCTGCGGCACGAACACGCGCACGCGCAGCACGTCCGCCAGCGTGGCGCCGGCCTGCGCCAGAGCGCGCTCGATGCTGTCGAGCGCCTGTTCGGCTTGCGCCCCCGCCGAGTCGGCCATGGCCAGGGTCGCGAAATCCTGTCCGACGGTGCCGGACACGAACACCCAGTCGCCATCAACGACGGCGCGCGAATAACCGGCCAGCTCCTCCCACGGCGAACCGCTGGAGATGAACCGGCGCTGTGGCGCCGCAGCCAGCGGCGCGCCGGGTTCGGGGGTCGAATGCGGCACCGGCTGGCTGGCTGCCAGTTGCGCCTGGATCAGCTCGATCTCGGTCTCGTGGCTGTGCACCAGCCGGGCCCAGCGCTCGTCCTGCATGCCGGCGCTGCGCCAGGCCTGCAGCGTCACCAGGCAGGTGCCCGGCGCATACCCCAGGGCCGCGCCGTCGACGGCACTGGCCCGGATACGCGGCGCCAGTGACGACCGGTCGTTGCCGACCAGGTATTCGACCAGGCCGCGATCGGCATCCACCAACACCCGCGCCCATCCGGTCGCTCCGTCGAACAGCGACTCGCCCGTGAACAGCCCGGGCTCCACTTCGCGGCAGTTCCACAGCCCCAGGTTCCAGCGCGACAAGCCGGCGCCGGTGCCCAGGTGCGCGAGCGCCTGCGCGACCGAAGCCCAGCAGACACGGGTGGTGGCATGGACCGGGGATATCGTCATGGCGGCTGGCGGCGATTGCTACTTGCGTGGATCACCACACCGGTCGGGTCGGGCCGCTCCTTACTGCAGCTCGTAGCCGGACTCCTTGATCACGGGCGCCCAGTGCGCCGTGGCCGAGCTGATCCATTCCTGCAACTGCTCGGGGCTGGCGTAACTGATCTCGTTGCCCAGCTTGGCCAGCCGCTCCACCACCTCGGGGTTCTTCAGCACCACGGCCACCGCGCGCGTGAAGCGGTCGGCGAACTCCCTGGGCATGTCCTTGGGGCCGACGAAGGCCAGCCAGGGGTTCTTGTCCAGGCCCTTGAGGCCGAGTTCCTGGAAGGTCGGTATGTCGGGCGCGACCTTGCTGCGTGTGGTGCCCGAAATCGCGAGCACGTTCATCTTGCCAGTGCGGTGGTACTCGATGTACTCGGTCAGTGAACCGATACCCGCGGGAATCTGGCCGGCCAGCAGGTCCTGCACCAAGGGCGCGCCGCCGCGGTAGGCCACCACCACCGGGTTGGTGACGCCCAGCGCCTTGCCCACCACCAGCGCGGCGAACTGCGGCACGCTGCCGGCCGCCGGCACGCCGAAGTTAGCCTTGCCGGGATTGGCCTTGAGCCACGCGCCGAACTCCGGCAGGGTCTTGACGTTGAGTGTCGAGGACACCGCCAGCGCATTGAAATAACTCGCGACGCCGGCCAGCGGCGTGAAATCCTTCAACGGGTCGTAACCCGGCGCCTTGAAGGTCAACGGGACGACCACGTGCGAGTGGTCGATGGTCAGCATCACGGTCGACCCGTTGGCCGGCGAGGCCTTGAGCTGCTGGGTGGCGATCATGCCGCCGGCGCCGCCCTTG
>JANLQZ010000333.1:0-4651 GCA_031368125.1 Betaproteobacteria bacterium | reverse complement strand
CAAGGCCTCGATTTCACTGGCCTTGCCACGGGTCGCGCCGGCCGATTCGGCAACCGCCTCGACCGGCGTCACATTGGCCGAGAAGAACGCCTCCCCCTCCTCGATCCTGTTGACGAGCGCCCGCTGCTGGCCCTCGACCAGCACCTTGACAGTGCCGTCCGGCAACTTGAGCATCTGCAGGATCGTGGAAATGCAGCCGACATCGAACATGTCCGACACCAAGGGGTCGTCCTTGGCCGCCGCCTTTTGCGCCACCAGCATGATGCGCCGCTCGGACTCCATCGCCGCCTCCAGCGCCTTGATGCTTTTTGGGCGGCCGACAAACAACGGTATGACCATATGCGGAAACACCACGACATCGCGCAGCGGCAGCAGTGGCAGATCCAATGGGGTGGCGGTAAGAAGCGTGGAACCGGACATGGCAGACCTTTGAGCTATCACTAACATGCTGCGCAAATGTAAGTCTGCGCTGAAACTTCGTTTTCGTTACCAGTTCAAGATGGATGGCACAACGGGAATTTCAACCCGCGCTTGCATTATCAATGGAGCGCTCGCACGCCATGCCGCACAAACAGGCGCGAAAAACCCGCCAGTTGGCGACCTGCTTCGTGGGATTCAGGCCTTTTTGGCGAGTTCCCGGTAAACCAGCAGTGGGCGCTTGTTTTCTTCGATCGTGGACTCGTCCACCACCACCTTGTCGACATTGGTCGAGTTCGGCAGTTCAAACATGGTGTCTATCAGCGACAGTTCCAGGATCGACCGTAGCCCGCGGGCACCCGTTTTGCGCGCCAAGGCCTTTTTCGCGATCGCCTTGAGCGCGGACGGACGGATTTCCAGATCCACGCCCTCCATCGAGAACAGCTTGGCGTACTGCTTGACCAGCGCGTTCTTGGGTTCGACCAGAATCTGCACCAGCGCGTCTTCGCTCAGTTCGGCCAGCGTCGCAACCACCGGCATGCGCCCCACCAATTCAGGGATCAGGCCGAACTTGATCAAGTCCTCCGGCTCAACGTCCTTGAAGACTTCGGTGAGGTTGCGCTGCGCCTTGCTTTTAACCGCTGCGCCGAATCCGATGCCGGACGACTCGGTCCGGTTATCGATCACTTTTTCCAATCCCGAAAACGCGCCGCCGCAAATGAACAGGATATTGGTCGTGTCGATTTGCACAAAATCCTGGTTCGGATGCTTGCGCCCGCCTTGCGGCGGCACACTCGCCATCGTTCCCTCGATCAGCTTGAGCAGCGCCTGCTGTACTCCTTCACCCGACACATCGCGGGTGATCGAAGGGTTATCGGATTTGCGCGAAATCTTGTCGATTTCGTCGATGTAGACGATGCCGCGCTGCGCCCGATCAACCTCGTAATTGCAGCTTTGGAGCAACTTCAGGACGATATTCTCGACATCCTCGCCGACGTAACCCGCTTCCGTGAGCGTAGTGGCGTCAGCCATCACAAATGGAACATCGAGCATGCGGGCCAGCGTTTGCGCCAGCAGAGTCTTGCCGGACCCGGTGGGTCCGATCAGCAAGATGTTGCTCTTGGCCAATTCCACATCGTCCTTCTTCGCCTTTTCCTTGTGGCGCAGACGTTTATAGTGGTTGTACACGGCGACCGCCAGTGTTCGCTTGGCGGGCTCCTGCCCAATGACGTAGTTGTCCAGGTTGGCCTTGATCTCCGCTGGAGTGGGCAACTCACCGCGCGCGTCCTTGGCTACTGTGCTGGTGGGCAGTTCGTCGCGAATGATTTCATTGCACAGTTCAATACACTCGTCGCAAACGAAAACAGACGGGCCCGCGATCAGTTTCTTGACTTCGTGCTGACTCTTCCCGCAGAACGAGCAATACAGGGTCTTTTCGCTGGAGGAGCCTTTTTTCTCGGCCATGGAATCAATGCCTTGTTGCTTAGTTGCGCCATGATACCGAATTAAGACCAGCGCCCAGTGCGCCGACCACCGGGCCAACACCCGCCCGCCAACGGCCGTTTAGCTTCGTTTCGCGATGACCTGGTCGACCACGCCGTACTCGCGCGCTTCGTCGGCCGACATGTAGTAGTCCCGCTCCGTGTCGCGCTCAATCCGCTCCAGCGGCTGGCCGGTTCGTTCAGCCAGAATCCGGTTGAGCTGCTCGCGGGTTTTCAGGATCTCGCGTGCCTGGATTTCGATCTCGGTCGCTTGTCCCTGGCTGCCGCCGGACGGCTGGAGGATCATGATCTTCGAGTTGGGCAGCGAAAATCGCTTGCCCTTGGCACCAGCCGCCAACAGAAAAGCCCCCATGCTCGCCGCAAAACCGCTGCACAGCGTGGACACATCGGGCTTGACAAAATTCATCGTGTCGAAGATTGCCATTCCCGCGCTCACCGAGCCACCCGGCGAGTTGATATAGAAGGAAATATCCTTGTCCGGGTTTTCACTCTCCAGAAACAGGAGTTGCGCCACCACCAGATTGGCGGTCTGGTCGTTCACGGGGCCAACCAGAAAAATTACCCGCTCCTTGAGCAGGCGCGAGTAGATGTCGTACGACCTTTCCCCGCGCCCCGACTGCTCGATGACCATGGGAACCATGCCCAAGCCCTGCGTTTCCTGGGCCTCGTTTCGAAAGTTCATGTTGTCTCCAATGATGTCATGCACGTGCCACGATCCGGCCCGTTGCCAGCAAATGGGGCTGGTCGCCCGGACTGCAAGCCCGCAGTCGCCCGAAGGCAACCGGGGAGCAGTTCAGCCCAGACCGATCAGGTCTGACCCATCAACTCGTCAAAATCGATCGCCTTCTCGGTGATCTTGGCGTGCGCCAGGATGAATTCGGTCACATTGTTCTCGATCACGATCGCTTCCACCTCGGCCATGCGTTTGTTGTCACCGTAGTACCACCGCACCACCTCCGAGGGCTTCTCGTAACTGGCCGCCAGTTCGTCGATGTGGGCCTTGATCTGGTCCGGCCTGGCTTGCAGGTTGTTGGTCCGAACCAGTTCGGCCACCACCAGCCCGAGCCGGACCCGCCGCTCCGCCTGCGGGCGAAACACATCCTCTGGAATCGGCGCCTTGTCCGCATCCTTCACACCGCGTTGCTTGAGCTCAGCGCGGGCGCCTTCGATCATGCGCTCCAACTCGGCCTGGATGCTGGCATTGGGCAGGTCCAGTTCGGCCCTGGACGCCAGCGCATCGAGCGCCGCCTGCTTGTTGCGCGACAGCAGTCGGAACTTGACTTCACGTTCCAGGTTTTTTCGCACGTCGGTGCGCAATCCCTCCACGCTGGCATCTGCGATGCCGAGCGACTTCGCAAGCGCGTCGTTGACTTCGGGCAGATGCGCCGACTCGATCTTCTTCACCGACACCATGAAGTCTGCCGTCTTGCCTGCGACATCCTTGCCGTGGTAATCGGCGGGAAATGCCAACTGGAAGGTCTTGCTCTCGCCCGCCTTCATGCCTGTGGTGGCTTCCTCGAACTCCTTGAGCATCTGGCCATCACCCAGGATGAACTGGAAATCGTCAGCCTTGCCCCCGGGAAACGGCTCGCCGTCGATCTTGCCGTCGAAATCGACCGCCACACGATCGGTGATCTGCGCCGCCGCATCGTGCGCGCGCTGCGCAAACGTGCGCCTTTGCTTGCGCAGGATATCGATGGTCTTGTCGATCGCCGCGGTAGTGACCTCAGCGGAGATTTTCTCGACCTCCGCCGTTGCAAGGTCACCCAGTTTGACCTCCGGGTAAACCTCGAACACGGCATCGAATGCCATTTCCCCGTCCGGAGACCCTGCCTTCTCGGTGATGCGCGGCTGACCGGCCACCCGCAGCTTGGCTTCGTTGGCGGCGCTTGAGAATGCCTCGCCGACCTTGTCATTCATGACTTCGTAATGGACCGAATAACCGTAACGCTGGGCGACCACATTGATCGGCACCTTGCCTGGGCGGAAACCGTCCATCTTGACGGTCCTGGCGAGCCGTTTCAGACGCGACTCCACTTCCGTCTGGATCGCCTTGACCGGTAGCGTCAACGTGATTTTGCGCTCGAGTTTTTCAAGGGTTTCTACCGTCACAGCCATGTTGATTCTCCTAATTTTTCGGGGACACATCCGGTCGCCCGGTGATACAGAAACCTGCCCGGGGCCGGCGGTCTGTCAGCAGTGGTATTACCGTACGCCGCCGACCCGTTCCTCACAAGTTCCACATTTTGGTGCGCGGGGGGGGACTCGAACCCCCACACCATTGCTGGCGTCAGGACCTAAACCTGGTGCGTCTACCAATTTCGCCACCCGCGCGCAAAAAAGACAAAGAGAGGTGGCCCTGAAGGCAACCCCTACCGAATCGCTGAGCTTTCGATTTTAACCTGCTGGCGTCCCGCCACGTTGCACCCGATACCGAGCGGCGTACATCGCCGGAAGCGCGAGTAATGTCAGCGCGGTGGCCACGATCAGCCCACCCATGATGGCCACCGCCATCGGCCCCAGAACACCGAGCGCGACAACGGAATCATCGCCAGCACCGCCGCCGCCGCGGTCAGCACGATCGGTCGCAGGCGGCGCACGGCGCTCTCCACGATCGCATCCCAGGGATGTATGCCGGCCGCGCGGTCCTGCTCGATCTGATCGATCAGGATCACCGAATTGCGCTGGATCATTCCCATCAACGCAATGACTCCCAGCAGCGCCACGAATCC
>JANLQZ010000971.1:0-6109 GCA_031368125.1 Betaproteobacteria bacterium | reverse complement strand
GGTCAGCTCCTCGATGATGAAGGCGCCCTGGTTTGGGTTCTCGTTTTTCGCCAGGCCCCATTCGCGGTTGATGATGAGCTGGATCGCCATCGCGCGGCGCACGCTGTCTTCGGTCGGCGTCGTGATCGCCTCGTCGAAGGCATTGGTGTGCAGGCTGTTGCAGTTGTCGTAGATCGCGATCAGCGCCTGCAGCGTGGTGCGGATGTCGTTGAACTGGATCTCCTGCGCGACCGGATCTTTCCCATCGCTGGACTTATTGCTGGCGTCATCGGCAGCACGTCGCCGTCTGCGCTCTGGACTGCTATCCTATCGCCATGACCCCGAAAGAATTGGCAATCCACAAAGCGGCACCCAAGCGCTTGAGCGAGCTGCCTTCGTTCAAATCGGTCAAACGAGGCAAATTCCCGAAGCCATTGCACAAGATGGGCGGGCCGCGTTTGCAGGCGACGGACCTTGTTGAAGTGTCTGAGACCCATCGCGTGGTATTCATCTGGCGGGATGGCGAGTTGCGCACGGACAGCGCATTTCTTGCTTACTTGTTTTGCGAATTGGTGGACGGCGGGCTGTACCCGCTTTTTGAAATGCACTGCCATCCGAGCCATAAGGGCGTGCATGCGAAGCTGCCTTGTAACACGGAGTCGAACTTCACATCCCGCGTGTTGCCTGGCGCGCCTGAACTGGCGCTGTCGGGACGGGACGACATCGACCCGCGAATCGACGCGGATCGACAAGTTCTTATTGCAAGTTTTTGCAAGGCGTGTGGCATCGGAATCGGGGCGAAAGGTGGGTTATGGAACTAATTCCCGACCTCAAGCGCGCAATTTGCGCACTGTTTGAAGTTCATGAAGACGCGGGCGGTGTCCAACGAGTTGTGACGCCCCTTGAGTACCCTGGCAGCAGCGACAAAGTGGTCGTGCGGGTACGCCCTCGCGACGGCTATTTGCAAATCGATGAAAACGGGGAGGCGGCCCTCTATGCATCGATGCAGGGCGGCGACATGACGTCCGAGTCGATCAAACGTTGGGCGGAGGAACTTCAAAACACCATGCATATCGAGTTCGACGATGACGAAGTCATCAAGGCGGAAGTCAACGACCCGCGCCTAGTCTCGCCATACATCTTCCATGTCGCCTCTGCGTCACAGCAACTGTTCGCGCTTGCGACGTCGCAAAAAGAGCGAAGCCCTAGTGATTTCAAAGAACGTGTTGCCCAAGTCGTCCAAGAAGTGTGTGACGCGCTCAAGCTGACCGTCCGGCATGACGTCGAATTGCCGATTGCTGGCGGGCTTGAGGCGGACCACCTGATCGGGGAAATGGACAACCCGGCGATCCCGCCACTCATCATCGTCGCCGCATCCAGCGCCACGCGTTTGCTGGAAGCTGAAATCATCCACATGCAATACCTTTACACCCGGCAGAGTGGCTTTGTATTGGCAGTCGCAGAAAGCGAAAAAGTGGTCGGCAAGAAACAGTTCCACCGGGCGAACTACTACACCGGCAAGACGGTGGAGTTCAGCGCCTACGATTTCGCGCAATTATTGCGACAGCAATTGCACTAATACTCGAGGTTGACCAAGGTAAGGTGATCATCCGCGAAGCCGCCAACATCAGCCAGAACGATTTTGCCCGCCTGATCGGCATCAACGTGCGTACGCTGCAGAACCGGAAACAGCACCAAAACCGACCAATGGGTCCGGCACGGGCTTCGCTGAAAATCGTGGCGTCGAATCCGAAGTCGGCGATAAGAGTTTTGCATTGTTGATGGACCAATAGCCTCGGGATTTGATGTGACGTTTGCCATGCAAGCGCTGTCGGGGCGCGTGAATGCCACGGCCCAAATACGGTGCACCGACCAAGTCTTCAGGTCGCAAGAAGGAGACGCAAGGTCGCCAGCGCTTCGTCGACCTCACGCCCTTTGGTCTCGATAGCGTCCAGCAATTGGGCGGGCGATCGCGTATCGGTGCTCTTGCGCTCCCGCGGGTTTACCGCCTTGAGGTCGTAGATCGCGTCTTCGATGCCCTGCGCCTTGGCGCTGGCCGCTCGGGCCGCGCGCTCGGCCTCCACGGCCTGTTGAAGCAAGTCATCGGCAACCGCCTGTCGCTCGGCCTTGCGCTCACTCTTGGCCCGTTCACGCAGCGCCAACGCGCGCTCGCGCCGGAGTTCGGCCTCGTCGCGCAGCGGCACAGCCTCGACGAATGCCTGCGCGCGCCGGGCGGCGAAGTCGATCGTCCAGCTCTGCTCGGTCTCGGCCGCGTCGCTGCCGCGCTGCGCCAGCAGCTCGAAGAAGCGGGCGAAGTGCTGCAATGTCAACGGCGTCTTCTTGCCGACCTTGACGTGCGAAAGGTCGTAATACCAGATGCGCTCGGTCTTGCGGCCACGGGTGAAGAACACCAGGTTCGTCTTCACACCAGCTCCGGCGCCAGTGAAGGCACCGCCCGGCAGGCTGACGATGCACCAGACATCGTTCTCGTCCAGCAGCTTGCGCTTGGTGCGCACGAAGGCGTCCTCGTTGGTCCGGTACAGGAAACCCTCATCCAGCACTACGCCGCAGCGGCCGCCGGGCAACAGCGATTGCTGTAGCACCTGCACGAACAGCACCTGCGTGGCCCGGGTCTTGAACGGAAACTGCGCCTGCGCCTCCAAACCCTCCTTGCCGCCGAAGGGTGGGTTGGTGAGGATGACGTTGAAGCGCTCCGGCGCGCCCTCGTAGAGCCCGCCATAGATGGCCTGCTTTGAAAGCGTGTTTCCGTGCCAGATGTGCGGTTCGTCGATGCCGTGCAGCATCAGGTTGGCCAGCGCGATCGGGTAGGCCAGGTCATCCTTCTCGCGGCCATAGAAGCTGTGGTGCTTGAGCAGGCCGAGCTGGTCGGTGGAGATCTCGCCGCCATGGCGCCGCATATGCTCGGCCGCTTCGGCCAGAAAGCCGCCGGTACCGCAGCAGGGGTCGCACACCGTGTCGCCGATGCGCGGATCCACGGCGCGCACCATGGCACGTATCAGCTCGCGCGGGGTGTAGAACTGGCCACCGTCGGAGTTCTTCTCGCCCATCTTCAGCAGCAGGCCTTCATACACCTGCGACAGCATAAACTGGTGCTGCGTGTCGGTGCCGGCCAGCCTGAGCGCATGCACCTTGTCCAGCACGTCTGCAAAGTTCGCCTCGGAGTCCACACGCACGCGCTCGACGGCCGAGACGATTTCGCTGATGACCTTCTGTTTCGGGCTTGCACCGGGTTCATCGCGCAGATTGCGCAGGTGTGGCAGCAACTGGCTGTTGACAAAGGCAAAAAGATCTCCGCGTTTGCCTTCCTGCAATTCGCGCCGCTTCCAGCCCAGCGACAGGCCATCGTCCGTGGTCGGGGCAGCGCGCTTGTCGCTGTAGGGTGCAGCCCAGTCTTGCCAGCGCCAAGGCATAGCGAGCGAGGGCTGGTAGGCAATTCCCAGCGCTTCTGCCTCCTCGCGCTCCAGCACTTCCTGCTCGTCGAGCACGCGCAGGAACAAGATCCAGGTCAGCTCGGGCACGTAGCGCAGCGCGCTGCCCACGCCGGCGCGGCGCAACACATCGCAGATGGCCCAGACGGCCTGGTTCAAGGCCTGCGGCCCGGCCAATACGGCCACGGCCTTACGTTCACGCCCGGTTGTCGTGGTCTGGGCCGGCGTAGCGACCGGCATCGCCGCTGCATCGGCGGGAGGATTCTTTTTCAATCGTGGCATGGGTCTTTCAGTCGGCGTCGCCAAAAGCGGTGGCCAGGATGCGCTGCGGCAGACGTTCAATTTCGGCTTGGCGTTCGGCCAGCCGTGTCCGCAGAATCTCGGCGGCGGCCAGTTGATCGCGCAGCGTCGCGGCGATACGGCGCTGCTCGGCGATTGCGGGCGCGCAGATATGGAATGACTGGATCGTGGGCATGTAGATGGTCTTGTGCACAGCGCCGCTTCCGGACTCGCGCAGGTGCTCTTGTGAGGCCATGAAGGCGTACATCAGGAACTCTGGATCCAGGCGCTCGGGGTCGCAGACCCAGTTTCAGAAGTGCTGGCTGGTCGCCATCGGCCGGCCTAACATCGTCACGAAGCCAATGGATGCGTCGCGGCACAGACACACCGTGCCCATCGGCGGCAAGCGCGCCGACGAGTTCTTGAGGCCGGCGTCGTTGATCGTTTCGGTGGTTTTGTACGCCAGCTTGCCGTGCAGCTTGCGGATGTCCGGCAGCGCCAGCCAGGGCACGTGGCCGCCCCACCATTCCGGGTGGCGGCGGCTCGGGGTGTGGCCGGACTCAAGGCGGGCGAGTGAAAACAACGGCTGCGTTTGAGTCGACGTTGAGCCTGCAGCACCCGTCAATCCCACGGCAATTGGTGTCTGCTCACCGAATGCGGCTTTCAGCAACGTAGGCGTCAACGCCGACCCGATGGAAGATGCATCAGCGGCGGCGAGTATTGCTTGGCGACTTGCTGCAAGGGCTGCGTCAAGGCGCTCAACGGCCGATCGCTGAGCCTCGATCGATGGCAACCGGATCGACAGAGACTGAAGAAACGTCGTCGGAACACGTTGCAGCCCGACAGAGCCCGCAAACGTCGCTTGAGCCCGCTCCAGAACTGAACTTTGGCGTAAGAAGTGCGACAGCCATTGAGGGTTCAGATCAGGGCACGTGCGAAGAACATGAAACTCAGTTGACCCGAATCCAAAACCATCGACAAGGCCGTTGACAACTGCGTGTTTTCCGTTCTGCATACAGGGCGAAACCTTAGCGAACAGCACGTCGCCGTCCTCGAAATAGCAGTATCCACGTTCCACTTCGGAAAATGGACGAACAATACGGTCTCGGATGGACCCGCTCGCTTCGTCAATGGCCATCATTGGCACAAACGAGGTTGGACTATTTGAGGCGCGCGCAAGGTTCGGGCGACGCGGATTGATTTCAACTACCGCCCCCAAAAGCACGCGGCGAACCAACGCAGTCATGCCGCGAACAACCTAGACTTGGTATCTTGCAGTGCCTGCGCCGGCTTGCCCAGGGCAAACAACGCCCGCATGCCTCCCGCACGTTCGATCGACGGCACGCGCCAAATCTCCCGGTTCTCCAGCGCCTCCGTCCCCAAACGCTCGAACTGCCCGGTCAGGCCCAGGACCACCGCCCTCGCGGTGGATGGCATTCCGTGGTCCAGCCACTCTTCGTTCTTGAACTTGAACGCCAGGTGCCGGTCGATCCGTGTTCGCGCCTTGGCGCCATAACCCAACGCCGCCAGCACGTCGAAGAGGTCGCAGTCCTGCATCGCATCGACCATCTGCACCACCTTGGGCGAGTGGGCCGAATCAACCAGCGCGCGCATCAGGTCTTCACGCTCGGGCGGGAGAATCCAGCGCTGGCGGAACTCCGCCAGGTCGGAGGCCTCCTGCCGCAGCCGCCCGGCCAGCTCCGCCTTGTATTCGGCATAAGCTATCGGCGCGAGCCGGCCGCCCCGCTCGCCCAGCACGAAATGCCCATCGCGCTGCACCTGCACGGCGAAGCCTTTGGTGACGATGGTGGGCTCAATGTCGTCGCCGCCACCGCCACCGCCACCCCCGCCGCCAGGCCGGGGCGGTGGCGTGACAAAGCCGGTGCCGAACAGGCGGATAAGGTTGGTGTAGTCGTACAGCCGGAACATGAGTTTTCCGCTGGCCTCGTCGATGCGCGTGCCGCGACCGACCATCTGGTGAAACACGATGGACGATTCCAGGTAACGAAAGAAAACGATGTTACGAACGCAAGGCACGTCCACGCCAGTGGACAGCAGGTCCACCGTGGTGGCGACGAACCAGGCCGACGAGGTACCGCGCAGGTCTTCGACCATGCGGTTGCCTTCGGACGCCGCCGTGCACTTGAAAGCATAGGGCTCGGCACGCGCGCGACCCTCGGCCTTGCACCACCCGGCATAGCGATTGTTCAGGTGCGACGCCACGCGGTCGGCATGCGCGTCGGCGGCGCAAAGGATGATGGTCTTCTGCTCGGGGCCGCCGGTTTCCAACAAGTACTGGAACAGGTCGTCGCACATCGCGGACACGCGCTCGGGAATCTGCAACTTGGCGTCGTAGTCCCTCGCCAAATACGCGTCGCGTACCTCGTTGGGCTGGGCCTTAG
>JANLQZ010000332.1:0-2125 GCA_031368125.1 Betaproteobacteria bacterium | reverse complement strand
CTGAGTTGCCTCGTGATGGTGGTGTTGGCGCTGCCTTTCGCCTACCTGCATTTCCGGACCAGCGGCATTTCGACCTTCGTTTTCATCGGGGTCATGACCGGGATCAGCTTCTTCCTGCTCAACGATCTGTTCGGCCATTTTGGCAATCTGCGCAACTGGTGGCCTTGGCTTACCGCGGCCGCTCCGGGGCTGATCTATTCCCTGTTGTCGCTGTCCGCCTTTGGCTGGCTGGTGCTGCGACGCTGACGATGCCTGGCCGCGCCGTCGTGTTGTTTGCGCACGGATCGCGCGATCCGCAGTGGAGTCGCCCGGTCGAGGCGGTCGCTGCCCGGATGCGCCTGCTTGATCCGGATGTGCTGGTGGACTGCGCCTACCTGGAATTGATGGCGCCCGACCTGCTCGCGGCAACGCGCGGCTTGGTCACGGGCGGCGCCAACCACATCACCGTGGTCCCGATGTTTCTGGGGGTTGGCCGGCATGCGCGGCAGGACCTGCCCAGGCTGATGGCCACACTGTCACGCGAGCACCCCGGCGTGCGCTTCGACTTGCAGCAGGCGATTGGCGAGGATCCGCGGGTGCTGGACCTGATGGCCGAGATCGCGCTGAAATGAATCTTTAGCGGTCGTTTGCTCAGGCCATGGCGGGCATAATGAAGCGATTCTTTAGCCGATATTTGACATGAACCTTCACCAGTTTCGCTTTGTCCAGGAGGCTGTACGCAGAAACCTGAACCTGACCGAGGCCGCTAAAGCGCTGCACACCTCCCAGCCCGGCGTTTCCAAAGCCATCATTGAACTCGAAGAAGAGCTGGGAATCGAGATTTTTGCGCGCCACGGAAAGCGCCTCAAACGCGTCACCGAACCCGGCCAGCATGTACTCAAGAGCATCGACCTGATATTGCGCGAGATCGGCAACCTGAAGCGCATCGGCGACGAATACAGCGCCGAAGACAGCGGCACCCTGTCCATCGCCACCACCCATACACAAGCGCGTTACGTCCTGCCCGAACCAGTGTCCAGGCTGCGGCTGGCCTATCCAAAAGTCAATATCAGCCTGCACCAGGGCGCGCCGGACCAAGTGGCCCAAATGGTGATCGACGAGGTGGCGGAGATCGGCATCGCGACCGAATCGCTGGCCGCTTATTCGGAGCTCGTCACCTTGCCGTGTTACGAGTGGCAACACATGCTGGTGCTGCCGGTTGGCCACCCGTTGTGCCAGAAGGAGCGGGTAACCCTGGAGGATCTGGCGCTGGAGCCGATCATCACCTACCACCCCTCGTTCACCGGGCGCACAAAGATCGACCATGCGTTTGCGACCCGCAACCTGCAACCGCGAATCGCGCTGGAAGCGATCGATTCGGATGTGATCACCACCTATGTCCGGCTCGGAATGGGTGTCGGCATCGCCGCCGAAATGGCAGTGCGCGATGTCGCCGGTGATGGCGGCAAGAGCGGGCTCGTGGTGCGCCCGGCCGGTTACCTGTTCGGACAAAACGTGGCCCGCGTGGCATTCAAACGCAGCGCCTACCTGCGCAACTTCGTGTTCAAGTTCGCCGAGCTGCTGAGCGACCGTCTGGACCGCCATCTCGTCGCGCGCGCCATGACCGGGCAGGTCAACGACTACGAGTTGTGAGCCCCGTTGGCGCATCGCAGGACAAGCCGTCGCCCAGTGCCAAGATCCCGTTACGACCATTCCAAGCCATGAACCCAGCCACAGTGCGCACACCCGACCTCGTGACCAAGCTGCCGGCCGTCGGCACCACCATATTCACCGTCATGTCCACCCTGGCCGCGGAAAAAGGGGCAGTGAACCTGGGCCAGGGTTTTCCGGATTTCGACTGTGACCCGGCCCTGGTCGATGCCGTTTCGGATGCGATGCGGCGCGGCCTGAACCAGTACCCGCCGATGATGGGCGTGGCGCTCCTGCGCGAGGCGATCGCCGCCAAACTGCGGGCCTGGCACGGGCCCCATGGCGGCCGCGACTACGATCCGGCCACGGAAATCACCGTCACCGCCGGAGCCACGCAAGCGATCATCACCGCCATCCTGGCGGTCGTGCGGCCCGGCGACGAAGTGATCGTGCTCGATCCGTGTTACGACAGTTACGTACCCAACATCGACCTTGC
>JANLQZ010000950.1:0-1625 GCA_031368125.1 Betaproteobacteria bacterium | reverse complement strand
CGCGCCCGCACCACCGCCACCCCCGGCATCTTGACCCACCCCACGCAAAGGAGAAAACCATGGCCCACATCGTGATCATCGGCGCAGGTATCGGCGGCATGCCCGCCGCGTACGAATTGCGCGAGAAGCTGCCGCCCGCGCACCGCATCACCGTCGTCAATCCGGTCGACTTCTTCCAGTTCACGCCGTCCAATCCCTGGGTGGCGGTGGGTTGGCGAGAACGCTCGGTCGTCACGCTCCCGATCGCACCGGCGCTCGAGCGCAAGGGCATCAGTTTCATCGCCAAGGCGGTCAGTGCGATCGACGCCGCCGCCAGCCGGCTGACGCTCGATGGTGGCGAGACGCTGGACTACGACTACCTGGTCATCACCACCGGCCCCAAGCTCAGCTTCGACGAGGTGCCCGGGGCCGGCCCGAACGGCGGACACACGCATTCGGTGTGCACGGTCGGCCATGCGGAGCAGTTCTACGCCGAGTACCAGGAGTTCCTCAAGCATCCCGGCCCGGTGGTGATCGGCGCCATGCCCGGGGCCAGCTGTTTCGGCCCGGCCTACGAATTAGCGTTCATCCTCGACACCGACCTGCGCCGGCGCAAGCTGCGCAACAAGGTGCCGATCACCTTCGTCACCAGCGAACCGTACATCGGGCACCTGGGGCTCGGCGGGGTGGGCGACAGCAAGTCGATGCTCGAGAGCGAGATGCGCGGCCACGACATCAAATGGATCACCAACGCGAAGACGACCCGGGTCGAAGCCGGCAAGTTGTTCGCCAGCCAGCTCGACGACCACGGCCAGGTCGACCGGGAGCACGAAGTGCCGTTCAAGCTGTCGATGATGCTGCCGGCCTTCAAGGGCGTGGACCCGGTGGCGGCGGTGCCCAACCTGTGCAATCCGCGCGGCTTCGTGCTGATCGACGAGTTCCAGCGCGCCAAAGCCTACAAGAACATCTTCTCGGCCGGCGTGTGCGTGGCGATCCCGCCGGTGGAGGTGACGCCGGTGCCGACCGGCGCGCCCAAGACCGGCTACATGATCGAGACCATGGTCTCGGCCATCGCACACAACATCGCCGACGAACTGGCCGGCAAACCGGTCACCGCCAAGGCCACCTGGAACGCGATCTGCCTGGCGGACATGGGCGACACCGGGGCCGCGTTCGTCGCGTTGCCGCAGATTCCGCCGCGCAACGTGAACTGGTTCAAGAAGGGCAAATGGGTCCACCTGGCCAAGATCGCGTTCGAGAAATATTTCATGCGCAAGATGCGCACCGGCAATTCCGAGCCGGTGTACGAGAAGTACGTGCTCAAGGCGCTGGGCATCGTGCGCCTGGCCGATTGACGCGCCATCCATTTTTGCTTTATCAACCCCAGGAGATCTCCCATGACTGTAGAACGTTATATCCGCATCCTTGCCGGCCTGTTCATCCTTGTGTCGCTCGCGCTCGGCGTCGAGGGCAGCCCCTTGTTCGTGAGCCGCTGGTGGCTCGCATTCACGGCCTTCGTCGGCGCCAACCTGTTCCAGTTCGGCTTCAGCAACGTGTGCCCGCTGGGTTTCATGCTCAAGAAGCTCGGTGTGCCTGAAAAGACCGCCGCCAGCATCTGAACGCACCCTGGAAACACCACGCCATGA
>JANLQZ010000938.1:0-1517 GCA_031368125.1 Betaproteobacteria bacterium | reverse complement strand
CTTGTCCTGCCCGAGCAGCTGTTTGGTCTTTTCGGCGAACAGCGGCCAGTTGGAAGCCGGGTCGACCACCACCGGCTCGAGTTTCTTGCCCATCACGCCACCCTTGGCGTTGATTTCGTCGATGGCCATCAGCACCGTGTCTTTGTGCACGGTCTCCGAGATTGCCATGGTGCCCGAAAGGCTGTGCAGGATGCCGACCTTGATGGTGCCGCCACTCTGCGCAAGTGCGGCGCCAGAAATTCCAAAGCCCAGGGCAATGGACGCGGTAATCAGTTTGAGCTTGGCCCGACGATTCATTTGTTTCTCCGATCGATAAGCGACAACCCCAGATTGGGTCACAGCCCATTACGCAAGCGCCGTGCCAGCGTTGCGCCGCCCGTGCCGCAAGTGGTGTGGGGCACAACTCATGGCCTGCGGGCCGCCCTGCACTACCGGCAGCCGCGCCGATGCACCAGCATGGCCACGCCAAACGCACCAATGTGAAGCGCGCACTCGGGCCAAGCCGATTTCGTGCACAGGTGCGTGGCACATGACTTGCATCACAATGTTGCACGCACCAACAGAGTCCGGCCATGGAACTGACCCCACGAGAAAAAGACAAGCTGCTACTGTTCACCGCCGCGCTGCTGGCCGAACGCCGCAAGGCGCGCGGCCTCAAGCTGAACTACCCGGAAGCGATGGCGCTGATCAGTGCCGCTGTCATGGAGGGCGCGCGCGACGGCATGACCGTGGCACAGCTGATGGGCGCGGGCCGCAGCGTGTTGACGCGTGACGACGTGATGGAGGGCATTGCGGAGATGATTCCCGACATCCAGGTCGAAGCAACTTTTCCCGATGGCACCAAGCTGGTGACCGTCCACCAACCCATCATCTGAAGAGAACAACATGCCAAAGCGCCACGCGCCAGCATTACTCGCCGCCTGCATCGCCGCCAGTTGGGCCGGCGCAGCCGCCGCACACGACGGACACGGCCTGTTGGGTGCCCATGGACACGCGACCGGTGCCTGGGATTTTGCGGTTGCCGGGATGCTGCCGGGTTTGGCCATCTCGCCCTCCAGGGGAGGCAAGTGATGACCCCGGGCGAACTGCTGACCCTGGAGGGAAACCACACGCTCAATGCCGGGCGGCGCACCACCACGGTCGTGGTGCAGAACACCGGCGAGCGGCCGGTCCAGGTCGGCTCGCACTACCACTTCGCCGAGACCAATGGCGCGCTGCTGTTCGACCGTGCCGCCGCGCGCGGCATGCGGCTCAATATCGCGTCGGGTACGGCGGTGCGGTTCGAGCCGGGACAACAACGCACGGTGGAGCTGGTCGACTATGGCGGTGAGCGCAAGGTCTACGGCTTCCGGGCCGAGGTGAATGGGCCGGTCGATTTTCAGGATCTGGGGACGCACTGATGGCCACCATTTCACGCCATGCCTATGCGGAAATGTTCGGCCCCACGGTCGGTGACCGGGTGCGGCTGGCAGACACCAACCTGCTGGTGGAGGTGGAAGCAGACTACACGCTGCGCG
>JANLQZ010000923.1:0-1650 GCA_031368125.1 Betaproteobacteria bacterium | reverse complement strand
TGCATGTCGTGATGGCCGAGAAGGTCTTCAGCGCGAACCGGCTGCTGACGCTGGCCTTCATACAACTCTGGCCGGTGATTCCGGCGCTGGGTCTGTTGTGGCGCTGGTCGCGCGCTCGCGTGTCGGGCGCGCTGGTGTTGTGGTTCATGGTGTGTTTTCCGCTGGTGCTCTGGCGCTCGGTCGAGAGCCGGCCATGGGAAGTGCTGGCCTTCCTCTCGTTCGAGATCGGGCCACCGATGTTGCTGGCCGCGGTGGTGTGCCTGGGCGGCGCCACGCGGGCCATTGCCCCGTGGCTGCTGCTGCCGATGATCGGCCTGGTCTGGGCCTCGCTGACCGGCCTGGACATGATCGCGCTGATGCTGCCCCATCCGCCCGGCTGGTTCATGAAGCTGACCGGCTGGCTCGGTGCCCATGCCGTGATGGCCCTGTTCGCGCTGCTGCCGTGGCTGCTCGCGTGGTGGCCGCTCAAGCAGCTGGGCCGCGCGCTGGCGCATGCCTACACGCGCAAGCTGCTGTCGGAACTGATGGTGCTGTTCACCGCGTTGTGGGGTATCTCGCTGCTGGCCAAGGCGCTGATGGCGGCCAGCGACATGGGGCTGGGTGGCGCAATCCTGTTGCTGCCGCTGGCCTGGATACCGGCGTTGATGTCGGTCAGCGCGCGCCTGCACGAGCGGGCGGGGCGAGCGCCGACGCTACTGGTGTTGCGCGTGTTCCAGCACGACCAACGCATCCAGGCGCTGTTCGACCACGTGATCGAGCGCTGGCGCCTGACCGGCAACACGTTGTTGATCGCCGGCACCGACCTGATTGAGCGCACGCTCGACGCCGACGACATCTTCACCTTCATCGACGGCCGGCTGGCGGCGCGTTTCATCCAGGACCCGGCCGACCTGCCGGCACGCCTGGCCGCGTTCGACCTGGCGAGCGACGCCGAAGGCCGCTTTCGCGTCAACGAGTGTTATTGCCACGACAGCACCTGGCAACCGACCCTCGCCGCGCTGGTGCAGCGCAGCGATGTGGTGCTGATGGACCTGCGCAGCTTCAAGGCGCACAACAAGGGCTGCGAACACGAACTCGGCGTGCTCGCGCAGGCCCCGCGCATCCGGCGCGTGGTGGTGCTGACCGACGGCGACACCGACCGCGACGCGGCGCGCGCCGCCACCCGGGGCGCGCCGGACGGGCGCTTCGTGTGGCTCGACGACACCCGTGTCGACCGCGCCAAGCGGCGCGAGGTGCTGGAGAGTTTGTTCGTGGCGGGTGGTAGCGGCCAGGCCCACGGACTGGCCGACCCGCACCCGACAATGACCTGAGCGCCCGCTACCGCAATCACCGCCCGCTACATCCGGTTGGCGTGCGCGGCCGCGATGCCGCATGAACACGAATGACGTGCCGCCAACCGACACACAGGACCCGCAAGCCATGACCACCACCGAATGTTTTGTCATCATGCCCTACGGTCTCAAGCCGTTTCCCGACAACTCGGGGCGCAGCTTCGACTTCGAGAAGGTCTACCGCGTGATGATCCAGCGCGCCGTGCGCGAGGCCGGCATGGTCGCGGTGCGCTCCGACGAGCGGCTGTCGTCGGCGATCATCCACTCTGAGATGTTTCGCGACCTGCGCGATCGCGAGGTGGTGCTGGCCGACCTGTCG
>JANLQZ010000917.1:0-6326 GCA_031368125.1 Betaproteobacteria bacterium | reverse complement strand
CTGGTGGCCGATGCGCTGGGAATGACGCGCGTGTTCGTGCACCCGCTGGCCGGTGTGCTGAGCGCCTATGGCATGGGCCTGGCCGACCAGACCGTGCTCCGCGAGCAGGCGGTCGAGCTCCGGCTGGATACGGCCGCGCTGGCGGAAATCGGCACCCGGCTCGACGCTCTGGCGCTGGCGGCCGAAACCGAACTGTGGCGCCAGCAGGTGGGCCGCGGCGGCATCCGCACCCATCGGCGCGTGCATGTGCGTTTCGAGGGCAGCGACTCGGCCTTGGTGGTGCCGTACCCGCCGGCCGCTCCGGGCGGGCCGGAGGCGGTGGTGGAGCGGATCGTGGCCGGTTTCGAACAGGCTTATCGCCAGCGTTTCGCGTTCCTGATGCAGGGCAAGGCGCTGGTGGTCGAGGCGGTGTCGGTCGAGGCGGTGATTGCCGGTGATGCGCCCGCGGAACCCCGGCACGCGCTGCACCCGCCGCGCGACGTACCGCGCCGGGAGACCGTACGCATGTATTCGGATGGCCAATGGAACGCCACCGCGCTGGTGGTGCGCGAAGACCTGCGTTGTGGCGACACCGTCATCGGGCCGGCCATCATCGCCGAGAAGAACGCCACCACCGTGGTGGAGCCGGGCTGGCAGGCCTACCTGAGCGAACTCGACCACCTGTTGCTGGAGCGGCGTGTTCCGCGCGCGCTCAGGTTCGCCGCCGGTACCACGGTGGATCCGGTGTTGCTGGAGGTGTTCAATAACCTGTTCATGAATATTGCCGAACAGATGGGGTTGCAGCTCCAGAACACCGCCTATTCGGTCAACATCAAGGAGCGCCTCGATTTCAGCTGCGCGCTGTTCGATGCGCAGGGCAACCTGATCGCCAACGCACCCCACATACCGGTGCACCTGGGCTCGATGGGTGAAAGCATCAAGACCGTGATTCGCGAGAATGCCGCGACGATGCGCCCCGGTGATGTGTATGTGCTCAACGACCCCTACCACGGCGGCACGCATTTGCCCGACATCACGGTGATCACCCCGGTGTACCTGGTGGGCACGGTGCGGTCCGCGCTGGTCGAAGCCGGTGCGGGTGCTTCGGCCCCTGGACCGGCCGGTGACGCCGCCGGCGCACCGCCGCCCGCACCGCCGCTGTTCTATGTCGGCAGCCGCGGACACCATGCCGACGTGGGCGGCACCACGCCCGGCTCGATGCCGCCGTTCTCGACCCGTATCGAAGAGGAGGGCGTGCAGATCAACAACGTCAAGCTGGTAGAGCACGGCGTGCTGCGCGAGGCCGCGATGCTGGAGTTGCTCCAGGGCGGCCCATACCCGGCGCGCAACCCGCAGCAGAACATGGCCGACCTGCGTGCGCAGATCGCCGCCAACCAAAAGGGCGTGCAGGAACTGCACAAGATGGTCGACCACTTCGGCCTGGGCCTGGTGCAGGCCTACATGGGTCACGTGCAGGACAATGCCGAAGAGTCGGTACGGCGCGTCATCACCCGGCTCGGCAATGGCGCATATACGTTGCCGCTGGACAACGGCGCCCAGATCAAGGTCGCGATCCGGGTCGATGCCGACGCGCGCACCGCCGAAGTCGACTTCACCGGCACCTCGGCCCAGCAGGCCAACAATTTCAACGCGCCCACCGCCGTGTGCATGGCGGCGGTGCTGTATGTCTTTCGCACGCTGGTGGACGACGACATACCGCTGAACGCCGGTTGTCTCAAGCCGCTCAAGGTGATCATTCCGGCGGGCTCGATGCTCAACCCGGATCCGCCCGCGTCGGTGGTGGCGGGCAACGTCGAGACCTCGAGCTGCATCACCAACGCGCTGTTCGGTGCGCTCGGCGTGATGGCCGCAAGCCAGTGCACCATGAACAACTTCACCTTCGGCAACCAGCGCCACCAGTACTACGAAACCATTTCGGGGGGATCCGGCGCGGGTGGCGTCTTCGATGCCCAGGGGCGCCTCGCGGGTGGTTTCGACGGTACCAGCGTGGTTCAGACACACATGACGAATTCGCGCCTGACCGACCCCGAGGTGCTGGAGTTCCGTTTCCCGGTGCGACTCGACAGCTACGAAATTCGTAGCGGCTCAGGTGGTGCGGGCAAGTGGCATGGTGGCGACGGCGGCATCCGCCGGGTACGTTTTCTGGAAACCATGACCGCCAGCATCCTGTCGAACGGCCGCGTGTACCCGGCTTTCGGCATGGCCGGCGGCCAACCGGGCGCGCCAGGGATCAACCGGGTGGTCCGCGCCAACGGGGCGATCGAGCGACTCGGCCACATCGGCCAGACGCTGATGGCGCCGGGCGACGTGTTCGAGATCCACACACCGGGCGGCGGTGGTTTCGGGCGGGTGTGATCCGGCGGCGCCGACGGCCGACGGCCGATGGCCGCTCGCGTGCTCGCGCGCTGCGCGCCGGGCCATCCGGGCGCTCAGTTGCCGCCGAGGTGCAACTGGTACTTGGCGCCGTTCGAGAACGAGCAGGTGCCGGCGCCCTGGAGCGGCGTATTCATCTGGTATTCGCACGACATGTAGGCACCACCCGCGCTGAACGCGCTCGCCACGCCACGTCTTTCCTCGTTGGACACCCGTGTGGCCTCGCCGCTCAACACCTCGCCCTGGTAGTTGACCAGGAACCGTCCCTTGCCGTTCATCATGTTCGTGACGGACCCTGAAACGATGCCGCTCTGGGCCGCCAGGTCGTTGGCCGGATAGAGCCTGGCGGTGAGTACCGCTTGCGTCGCGCCAGGGGGCGGGGCGGGCATCGGTGACCCGACCGGCGGCAACGGGTAATGCTGGTAGGTTACCGTGCCGCTGGGGCTGGCGACAGGAACGACATAACACGAGGACAACATGGTCGCAGCGACCAGTGTTGCCGCAAAAGCCCGGATCGAGTGCATGACAGTGTCCTCTCAAAGTGGGAAGGGAATTTTGCTCCCGATTTGCACAATGGATCAACTATTCATCGACGCTCCAACCGGGCCGTTGATCCAACACAATCGACCAGAAAGATTTGGTCGGTCGGGGTGGTCGGGCGGGGATTGCGGCACTCCGCCATGGCGCTGCGCAGCGGCGGGAGCGCAACCGCTGCCGCCCTGAGCCGGCCCGTCGAATCGCGCCGCGCCATTGGCCGCAGCGCTGGCCCGCCGCAATGAAAAAGGGCCCGCGTCTGCGGGCCCTTGTCGGTCGTGCGTCGCGTTATTTCTTAGGGGCGCTGGCGGGGGCTGCGGCTGGCTTGGCGACATCGGCCTTGCTGTCCTTGGCCTTCTTGTCGGCTTCCTTTTTCGCCTTGGCTTCGTCGGCCATCTTCTTTTTCTCTTCCGCCTTGGCCTTCTTGTCCGCCGCCTTCTTGGCTTTGGCTTCGTCGGCCTTCATCTTGGCTTCGGCCTTGGGATCCTTCTTTTCTTCCTTGGCGGCGGGCGCGGCGGCTGCGGCAGCTTTTGCCGCGGAAGCCGCGGCGACAGGTTTGGTGTCCGCGGCCTTGGCCGCTGGTGCGGCGGCAGCCTTGAACGCCGAGCCGCCTACCGTGAGGCCTTCAGCCGAGAATTTCGCGGCATTGCCTTCACCGACCCCCTTGACGCGTTCGATGAAATCGTTCCAGTCCTTGAAGTTGCCCTTCTTGCGTTCGTCCAGGATCTTGGTAGAAATGCCGGGTCCGATGCCTTTGATGCCGTCGAGCTCGGCCGCGGTCGCTTTGTTGACGTCCACGGCGGCAAATGCCACGGCGGCGTACAACATGGCCACGATGGCCAGAATCTTTTTCAACATGTCTTATCTCCTGTAGGTTGGAACTTGAATGGTGACACTGGCGTGCGCCGATGCCACCGCCAGCACCTTAACGGGGCAGACCGGATCGGCGTTGACGCGGCTGGCCCGCGCGCGGAAAAAATCCGCGCCGGATCGGGCCTAAAGTTCCTCGACCCGCCGGGCCGGGTAGCTGTCCCATGCCTGGCAACCGGGACATTGCCAGAAGTGCTGCTTGGCCTCGAACCCACAGGCTGCGCATCGGTAACGCGTCAGGGGCTTGACCGCATGGTCCAGCGCGCGTTGCACCAGCGGGTGGAACTGTTCATGTTCGAGTTTTTCACCAGCAATCCACTTGGCCGCGGCCACCAGCGAAGGTTCGCGTTCCAGGTGGCGCAGATACCAGTTCCTGGCCTGCGCCGAGGTCTCGCCCAGGTGCATCTCGAGCGCCACGATGGCCTCGAGTACATCGATCGACGGGCTGTGGTCGTAGTGGCTCTTGAGCGTCGCCACCGTTGGTGCGGCGCGTCCGGCGGCGATCGCCAGTTGGGCCATCTGGCTGGCGACCAGTGGCAGTGCCGCCGGCGCGGTGGCAAGGATCTTTTCCAGCACCGGCAACGCCGACGCCGGATTGCCGCGCTGGCCCAGCAGCTTGGCCAATTCGATGCGCGGGCGAGGCGCCAGCGGCGCGTCATGCATGGCCTGTTCGAGCAGCACCTGTGCCCGCTCGGGTTCGTGGGCAGCGAGGTGCGCCGCAGACTGCTCGCAAAGGTAATGCGCCAGCCGGCCGGCGAAGCTGCCCTGGTCTGAATCTTCGAGCCGCTTTGCCACCTCGGCGGCGTGCACCCAGTCGCGCGAGCGCTCGTAGTTCGCCAGCAGCGCCAGCCGCGCGTCGGATTCGAACGGCGTGCCCTCGAGCTTGAGCAGCGCCTCCTCGGCCCGGTCGAGCAAGCCCGCTCGCAGGTAGTCCAGCGCGAGCGCATGTTGTGCGCGCTGGCGGTCCGCGGTGGCCAGGTCGCCACGGGAAAGAAGGTGCTGGTGCACACGAACGGCGCGTTCATATTCGCCGCGGCGGCGAAACAGGTTGCCGAGGGCGAAATGCAGTTCCGAAGTGTCCGGGTCGTTCTGGACCGCCTCGATGAACGCATCGATGGCCTGGTCCTGCTGCTCGTTGAGAAGAAAGTTGAGTCCGCGGAAATAGGCTTTGGGCGCACGCCGGTTTTCAAGCCGCAACTGGCGCAGGTCGAACCGCGATGCCAGCCATCCCAGCACAAACGCTGCCGGCAGGCTCAGCAGCAGCCAGCTGATGTCAAAGACCATGCTGGGCGCCGGGCGCGATCGATTTTTCCTGATCCTGCACGGCCTGCGGCAACTCGTTGCGCTGGGCCGCATTGCGGTGTTTCCACCACCATGGCGCCATGCCCAGCGACCCCACCGCAAGGCCCACCGCAAACGCCGCCAGCACAATCAGCACCATCGGGCTGCGCCACTGGTTGCCAAAGAAAAAATGGACGCTGGCGTCGTGCTGGTTGTTCAGTGCAAACGCAAAAAGGGTAAAAAAAATGGCTGCCTTAAGTATCCACTTGAGCAGCCATATGGGGTTCTTCATGCTTGCGAATTCTAACGCTGGCACTGGTGATCGGACGGCATCCGATCCGGCGCGGTGACGTTTTCGCCGGCCGCCAAAAACATGTGCGCGCCGCGCGTGTCGTTCAGGATCTGCGCGTGGTGGCGCTGGCGCCGGTTTCTGTTTCAATTTCGGCGGTGCGCTGGTCCACCGATTCGCGCAATGCCTTGCCGGGTTTGAAATGTGGCACCCGTTTTTCCGGAATCGCCACGCTCTCGCCGCTGCGCGGGTTGCGCCCCATGCGCGGCGGGCGCCGGTTGATCGAGAAACTGCCGAAGCCGCGGATCTCGATGCGGTGGCCCGAAACCAGGGCGTCGTTCATCGCGTCGAGGATGGCCTTGACGGCAAACTCGGCATCCCTGTGGGTGAGTTGGCCAAAGCGATTGGCCAACTCTTCAACGAGGTCGGAACGGGTCATGGAGCGTACAGGAACTGTTCAGGATGCCGACCGGCGCAGCACGCCACCGGTCTGCACGCAAACGCCCGATCAGTTGTTGTCCAGCTTGGCGCGCAACAGGGCCCCGAGGCTGGTCGTGCCGGCGTTTTCACGCTGCGCGTTCTGGCTCAGGGATGCCATTGCTTCCTGCTGGTCGGCTGCGTCCTTGGCCTTGATCGACAACTGGATGTTGCGCGTCTTGCGGTCCACGTTGACAACCACGGCGGTGACTTCATCACCTTCCTTGAGCACGTTGCGGGCATCTTCCACCCGGTCGCGGCTGATTTCAGAGGCGCGCAGGTAACCGATGATGTCGTTGCCGAGGTCGATTTCGGCGCCCTTGGGATCGACCGTCTTGACCTTGCCGGTGACAACCTGGCCCTTGTCGTTGACCGAGACGAAGGTCGTGAACGGGTCGGAGTCGAGTTGCTTGATGCCCAGCGAGATGCGCTCACGGTCGACGTCCACGGCCAGCACCAGCGCTTCCACGTCCTGGCCCTTCTTGTAGTTGCGTACTGCCGC
>JANLQZ010000896.1:0-1967 GCA_031368125.1 Betaproteobacteria bacterium | reverse complement strand
TGCTGATGCGGCACTTGAACGGCGTCTACACGCAGGCCTTCAACCGTCGGCACAACAAGGTGGGGCACCTGCTGCAAGGGCGCTTCAAGGCCATCCTGGTGGACCGCGATGCCTACCTGCTCGAGGTGTGTCGGTACGTGGGGCTGAACCCGGTGCGAGCACACATGGTCGACGAGCCGGCGCAATGGCCGTGGTCGAGCTACCGCAGGCATGTGGGGCTGGCGCCGACGCCGCGTTGGCTCGACACCGTAGGCCTGCACGGCTACCTGCTGAGGCACGCGCCGCGTGGTCCGGCCGACCAGCGGCGCGCCGCGCAGCGCTACACCGCCCTGGTGGCCGCTGGCCGCGATGTTCGCTTGTGGGACGATGCGCTGCGCCAGCAGGTCTATCGGGGTGACGAGGCTTTTGTCGAGCGCATGCAGGCGCTGGCAGCACCACGGCAGGTGGCCGCGCGCGACGTACCCAGGGTGCAGCGAAGCAAGCCGCTGACGCTGGCGCAGTGGCTCGGCGCCAGCGAAAACCGCGACGATGCGTTCTTGCTGGCACATACCAATAGCGGCATCAGCATGACGGCAATTGCCGATGAGATGGGCTTGTCGGTTTCGTATGTCAGCCGCTTGATCGAGCGTTCGGAGGCAGCGCGCAAGGCGATGCAGTCTGTATGAGTTGGGGCGACTGGGGTCTGACATTCCAGATCGTCCGGCGCGCCCTGCAAGGCCAGTCAGATCGAACGCCCTTCAATGGGCAAGTTAGGGCGCGGCGGCGAGCGGCAAAGACCCTGCTGCCAACGAATGGCGGGTGCCAAGATCGAACTCGGCCCACCATCGAAGGCTGGGCGGGCGCTTTCAATTGAGGCGGACGGCTGCCGATGCAGCATCTTCAAAGGCACCAGGCATCAACATGACAGCGATTCAAACAGACCAAACCATGCGCGAACACCAGCAAGAAAAAGCAGACCTGACCAAATACTGTTCGCTTTACCGATGTCATTGCAGCCCCGGATCGGGTCCGGGGTTTCAGCACCCGCAATCAAAGGATGCCGGATCATGTCCGGCATGACAAACTGAACAGTATTGAGACCTGACCGCCGCCCTGCGCTGGGCCGCGCAGTTGGGCCTCGACGAAGGTGTCTGCAACCATTTCTCGGTGCAGGTGGCAACCGACCGGTACCTGATCAACCCGCAAGGCCTGCACTGGAGCGAGGTGTGTGTAGCCGATATGTTGCTGGTCGACGGCCAGGGCCAGGTACTGGAGGGCCGGCACCCGATCGAACCGAGCGCGTTTTCATCCACTCCTGGATCCACCGCCTCAACCCCCATGCACGGGTGGTGTTGCACACCCACATGCCGTATGCCACGGCGTTGACACTGGTGCAGGGCGGGCGGCTGTTATGGTGCCACCAGAACATGTTGCGGTTCTGGGACCGTGTCGCTTTTGACGACACCTACGCCGGCGTGGCGCTGGACGCCGCCGAAGGCCAGCGGATCGCGCACAGCATGGCGGGCAAGGACGTGTTGTTCATGGCCAACCATGGCGTAACGGTTGCCGGCGCCAGTGTCGCCTGGGCCTTTGACGACCTGTATTACCTGGAACGCGCCTGCATGCACCAGAACCTGGCGATGCGGGCAGCGGGCGGCAAACCGTTGAAGACCATCAGCGAGGACGTCTGCCGCGCAACCGCGGCCCAGATTACCGGTGAACGCCAGCAGAGCGACCTGTTCTTCGCGTCCATCAAACGCCTGCTGGACCGCGACCAGGCTGGTTGGCGTGGCCTCCCGATGACCTGAATTCAACTTGCGACCGTGGCTGGCGTGGCCGCGATGTTGCCTGAAGTCAACTTGCGACTGTGGTTGGCGTGGCCGCGAGCTGGCCGCGATTGTTCTCCGGCTCATCTCGCGGGCGACCGCTATTGATGTACCAGCATCGCTGCGTCAACACCGTGGTTGTCGCGCCATCGTTGAAGCGAC